>JAISDD010000115.1 GCA_031265005.1 Syntrophomonadaceae bacterium
CGCTCCAACGCTATCGCTCGGCGCGAAGATTTACTTGTTATTGTTTTCATATGTAAAGCTCCTTAGAAATATTCTTTCATTTCTATCTGAACTTCTCATATGTTTCTGAACCTAGGCAGGCGGCACATATTTGAACGCATGGCCTGCGCGGGCGCAAAGGCAAATCGGTGGGAATTAAGAACTGGAAGATTGCAAGAGGATAAAAAGCAAGAGCTTGAGGTATCGGCCCAAAATATTGCTCTGCCAAATCTCATTATAGAAGACACACCGAATCTCAGCGTCGGAGAGATTTGTTCAAAAAGTAGAGCATTTGCGATGGAAACGAGGCTGGACTTTGTGATAATAGACTCTCCGTCCGTAGTAAATACGGAAGAAAGTATATTAAGACTTAAAGAACTTGCCCGCTCTTTAGACGCGGCCGTGATTTTGACAATGAGTCTGCCAAGAACAAATTGGAGAACTAAAGACTTTCGCCCGCAATTGCACGAATTCGCAAATACCGCCGCAGCGGAATATGCCGATGTAATATGCTTTCTCCATCGGGAAGGATATTATAAAAGAGACGACGAAACTTTGAAAGACAGCGCTACTCTGATTATTGCAAAAAACCGTGATGGCTACTTTGGAGACATAGATTTGAAATTTGAAGCCGATTACGCTTTATTTTCCGAGCGCGAGCCGGAGGATATACCTTAAGGAGATGAAGATGAACCTAATCAGCAAATTAAAAATAAACAATAAAGAAGAATTATTTAAATACTGGGCAATTATTGAGTCCGCCGAGGGCAATATCGGATTATTTTGGCTTAATAAGGGCTTAACAACGGTTATTGCGTCAAATATGACTTCCGTCCGCGCGCTGGTTGATAATAAAGATGATTTACCTAACTATATCGCCAATCAGGCGCAGCATATAGACGCGTTTAAAGATATTCCACCGGCGGTCATTAAAGAGGCCGGCGGAGATCCGGCGTGGCACAAATCCATTCCCAGAGGTTTTATCGTTTTTGATATAAAAAATAATTCCTATATTATAATCGGCGGGGACTGGCTTGATGACAAAACGGCGGCTACAATCGGCAAAGCTTTCAATATAAGCCGCGATAAAATAAGAACGTATATAATTGCTGATTATAATATTCTTCCGAAATCTGAAAATATTTGAGGTTCGAGAAAAAATATTTAAAACCGGGTAACGTAAGTTATGCACTGTACGGTCAGCGTAAATAAAAAACCGATTTCCCCTCAAAATATCTAAACCAAGAGGCAAAATTATGAAAAAAGACAAAGGCAGTTATAATATTTCACCGGGAGCATGGGCGCGGGCTACCTACGAAGCTATTAAAGCCGAGGAAGCCGCTAAGGAATTAGAAAAAAGCCGTGAACAAAGAAGAATAAATGATGAGAATTGGAAAAAGGCTTATACGCCGCAATTAATCCGTAAAGGCGTGTATGATGTAAGCAACTGTTTCCACCCAGAAAAAATATACACTTGTTTTCCTGGAATATGGGGGGCTATGGGGTACTCTCGCGCGGTTGGCGAAAATAAAAAGAAGATTAGGCAAATGTCCGTACAAGCCATAACGAAATACGCAGACCCGGCATCTGAAAATTTAGAGGCATTTAAACAGGCTATTACCGAATATCCCGGCGGCGTATTGATATTCCCAATTCCTAAAAATGTAAAAAAAGCCTTTCCGTTTCCCTTAAAACTCAGAGATACGGCAAGAGATGTGATTAAGCGGTTCAAAGCCAAACACGCCGATTTTCAAAACGCGGGCGGAAAAGCAGGAAACAGATTTTCCGGCGCATTCACTTTTGAAAGTGTCCGTTTCAACAAAGATTCGCTTACTTACTCGTTATGGGGCGTGTCCAATGAAGCGGCAGAAGTAATAGGCGCAGAAATCAGCAAGCGGTTATCCCGCCCGTTTGTGTTGTATGTGCCGAGAGGAAACAAGACGATAGAAGTAAGATTGATTAAGGTAGGCGAAGTGGATTTTGAATACGACGATAAATCCAGTTAATTAAACCCCGAACAAATATTAAAGACCCTTGTATGAAGTTTTGCGAGGGTTTTTTTGTTTTTAGTGTAGCCGTTTACCTTCTACACAGAATTCATTTGTATTGGCTTTTTTCAGCATGGCAATTTGGACGCGGATTATGGTATTGCAGGGATATTTTACCTGAAGAGTAAGTTGTGCTTTTTATTACTTGACTATGCTCCCTATAGTAAGCGGTAATGTGTATAGAAGGCGAAATAAAAAAGAGGTACTAAAATGGGAAGCAAAACACAGTCAAAATTAAACCTGAAACACATAAAAATCATGCTCTCCGGAAAGGAGCAATTAAGAAGAGAGATTTTAGAAGAAGTTGCTAAACAAGGTAAAAGGCAGGGATTACAACGCGGTGAGTTTTACAAATTTGGAAATGCGCTTCTTGACGCGCATCCGACTGAATATTTGAAATTAACAAAAGGGAGTGTTTAGCGTGACAATTAAATAAGCCGGATAATGGTAAAAGACAATATGGAAAACCAAGAAAATACACAATCCAAAAAAGAAGCAGAACAGGAATTGTTTGCCTTAAAAGCGGAGTGGCAGAAATACTTTAAAATGCCGCCGCCGATAAAATCCAGTAGGGAGTTTCTGTCCAAGAATATATCATGGCAAAAACAGGCTAAAGAACAAGGTATAAATCTTAAGAGGTTTCACAAGATGATGAACATGGCGTTATCGCAATATGAACTAGGTAAAAAAGTGAAGCATGAGTTAGTTGTAAAATCCGGCACAAGGTTTATAAGACAATGGCAGGGCAAAACGCACGAAGTTGAAGCCGCCGGATCCACTTTTATCTACAATAGGGAGAATTATAAAAGCCTGTCAGCCATAGCCCGTAAAATAACGGGGGCCCAGTGGAACGGCAAACTATTTTTCGGAGTTAAAAAATGAGCTACAAAAAACAAATAATAAGATGCGCCATATATACCCGTAAATCTTCCGAAGAAGGGCTGGAACAGGATTTCAATAGTTTACATGCCCAACGG
>JAISDD010000190.1 GCA_031265005.1 Syntrophomonadaceae bacterium
GGTTCACCGGAAAGGACGGAAGAATCATACGGCTCAACAGCGATGACGCGAGTGCCGGGATGCGCCTGCTTAAGCACTTCCCCAACTCCAGTGACAGTTCCGCCTGTACCGACTCCGGATACGAAAGCGGCTACTTTGTCATCTGTGTCCGCTAATATTTCAGCTGCCGTAGTTTCCCTGTGAATAGCGGGATTGACCTGATTTTCGAATTGTTGCGGAATAAAAGAATTATTTATCTGCGCGCTTAGTTCCTCCGCTTTACGGATAGCTCCTCTCATTCCTTCTGCGCCCGGCGTGAGAACGAGTTCGGCGCCCAGAGCTTTCAAAAGACGTCTCCTTTCTAAACTCATCGTTTCCGGCATGACAAGGATGATCTTATATCCTTTAGCCGCCGCGACAAACGCCAGCCCTATTCCTGTATTGCCGCTGGTTGGTTCGATAATAGTAGTTGCATTGTTGATTTGCCCCTGTTTTTCTCCGTCTTCGATCATCGCGAGAGCGATACGGTCTTTCACGCTGCCGAGAGGATTGAAATATTCCAGTTTCGCGAGGATCTCGCCTGAGAGATTTTTGCCTGCCGAATACCTGTTTAAATGAAGAAGCGGAGTTCTTCCGATCAATTCAGTCAGGCTTTCTGCGATTTTTGACATTAAGTTTTCCCTTCCTTTCTCTTTTTTGTGCGGCGCGTTTATATCTAAGTCGTGCCGGATTCGTCCCGCCAGCGGAAGCTGCGTCTTTCAACCGCTTCCAGCACGAAATTTATAATAGTTCCGAATGTAGCCATGACCACAATATAAGCGTACATTTGCGGAATCTTGAAATTAGCTTGATAAAAGAACATAGCATACCCTAGTCCGCTGTTTGCGCCCATCA
This sequence comes from Syntrophomonadaceae bacterium, assembly GCA_031265005.1. Classification (GTDB taxonomy): domain Bacteria; phylum Bacillota; class Syntrophomonadia; order Syntrophomonadales; family Syntrophomonadaceae; genus JAISDD01. The sequence goes on from JAISDD010000190.1 coordinate 874, forward strand.
TTTCTGCTGCGATGAGGATGAGAATAGAAAAAGTAGCGGACATTCGCACACCAGTAAAAATAAAAGGCAAAGAAGCGGGCAGAACCACAGAGCCAAATAAACGGACGGAACCGGTACCCATTGCTTTAGCCGCTTTAATGAGCTGCGGATCTACGCTTCTCACGCCGGCGATAGTGTTTAGAAGCGTGGTCCAAAGAGCGCCCCACATAATAACGATGATCTTTGATACTTCGCCGATGCCGAAAAACATCACAAATACCGGCAGCAAAGCCAGCGTAGGCATATTACGGAAAACTTGCAGCAGTGGATTGACCAGAATTCCGAAATTTTTAAACCAGCCAATGGCCAATCCCAAAGGGATAGCTATCATGAGACCAAAAAAGAAACCCAGAAAAGAACGCGTCAAACTAATCGCTATGTTCGGCCACAGTTTTCCGCTGATTAATTCCTGGCCCAGCGCCAAAAAGATTTTAGACGCTGGAGGAAAAAAAGCCGGCGTCGAAACCAGTCTCAAACGGGAGGCCGCTTCCCATAACGCAATGAATATTAAAATCGCGATGGCGCTGACGAAAATTTTTTTTAACAAGGCGACTAAAAAAGGCTGTTTATGGTTTTTTGCAATTATAATTACGTTATTTTTTTTCATTCTTCATCTCACTCTGGCTGTTTTTGCTTATAACACCGTAGAAGGTGTGATTTCATCGGCAATACTCTTTACTGCGCCTTCTGCCTGAAAGGGTCGCCGGTCAGGCAATTCCATATCGTGCAGCAATTCCCATATCCGTTGTACGATGACGCTGTAGTCGGCTGAAGCGCGTACATCGGCGTTAAAGCGGGGACGCGGTAAATCGATATTAACAACATCTTTGATGGAACCTGGACGAGGCGTCATTACAACTACTATGTCGGCCAGCAGCACAGCCTCCTCAATGCTGTGGGTTATGAAAATCACAGTCTTCTTTGTCTTATCCCAAATTCTCAGCAGTTCATCCTGAAGAGTTTCACGGGTTTGGGCGTCGACGGCGGCAAAAGGTTCATCCATCAGGAGCACTTTAGGATCATAGGCTAAAGCGCGGGCGATAGCTACCCGCTGCCGCATACCGCCGGAAAGTTCATTGGGATAGCGGTTTTCAAAACCGTTCAAATCTACTAAATCTATATATTTTTTAGCGATAGCGCTCCGTTCTTTTTTAGGGATTCTTTTTACTTCCAGTCCGTATTCCACATTACGCAATACAGTACGCCACGGAAAGAGCGCGTATCCCTGCATGATAAATCCTCTGTCCAGATTCGGGCCTGTTACTTCGCAACCGTCAATAGTAATGCTTCCGCCCTTGGATTTGGTCAGGCCAGCTATGATATCAAGCAAGGTTGATTTACCGCAGCCTGATGGGCCTACAATAGCAACGAAAGCGCCGTCCGTTATGGAAAGGCTGAAACTTTCTAAAGCTACGAACTCTTCAAGCTGCTTTTCCCCTGAATTTTTTATGTAGTATACCTGTTTTAGATTCTGAAGTACGATCTTCGCATTCTTATCGTTATTTACTTCAGGCATTATAATGCTCCTACTTTCCTATTTCCGCATCAGAAGCGGGGGGATCTTTCGGTACAAATTGGTTGGTGTAAGATTCTTCAGGCTTGATATCGCCTGGCTCCCAATACCCTAATTCCTCAGACAAGTCGAACCAAAGCTGACCCCATTCCGGTAAAATATTTTTTTCCTGGCAGTAAGAATTCGAACTGACTTCTTCAGGCTTCAGTCCCAAATATTCAGCGCCGACGATTTTAGAATATTCGGGATTTGCTTCCATAAATATCCGTGCTCTGTATGTAGCGTTGGCAAATCCTTGAACGACGTCCGGATGTTCCTTGATAAAAGATTCTTTGAACCCGCGCACTGCCAAGCCTCCTGCCGGCGTACCTACGATGTCGTAACTTTTTCCCACTTGGCGGACCCCGCCGGCTGCCAGGGCTACTCCCGCGAAAGGAGTATGGGAGGTGGTGACGTCAATTTGTCCGTTTACCAGCGACTGTTCAGCTTGGCCGGCCTGCGGCAGAAGCACGTATTCTACCGATTTGGCGTCGAGACCTTTTTCAGTGAGATATTTAGTGATGAACCCGTCGGTGCATACCGCCAACATTATGACACCGACCTTTTTCCCCACGAAATCTTCAATGGAGTTAATGTCGCTGTCTTCCCGCACGAGATACGCCACATGCGGATTATTAGGATCGTCCACGAAACCGGGCGCGGTAGCCACCGGCGTAAGTCCCGCCAGTCTGGCCAGTGCCACGTCCGTCAGGTGTCCCTGAGTGAAGACGTCGATGTCGCCTGATTCCAGCGCTTGATATTGCGAAACGCCCTGACCAAGAGTACCGATATATTCGATCTTGATACCTTCATCCTCGAAAAATCCCAGCTTGTCCGCAATTATGGTTTCGCTGAAGGTAGTCTGCGTAACCGCGCGCACAGGAAAAAGTTCGCTGTCCGTGTTAGCGCCTGGAGTTTCCGCAGGCTTCTCGGAAGATGAATTGCTGCTGCAGCCTGCTGTTGCCAGAATAAGCAGCAAAACCACTACGGCGCTCAATAAATTCTTTGCGCTGACTAATGACCGGAAACATTTCCTATGAACTTCTTTTTCGGTGTTACTTTTGCTGTACATTAGGTTTCTTTTGATTTTTTTTAACATTCCCCATCCTCCTAGTAATACTATATGACATATGTACTTAGTGTATTAACAGTATTTATAATAGGGTTTACGTTTTTATTTGTCAAGGCATAATTCATGATTTAAATATTTTGTGAGCAGTGAAAAAAGTTTCTAATACTATTCTCTATTAAAAACGCGGACAAATATAACCTAAAGGTCACAAGATTTGCCCGCAGCTAAGGAAAATACCCCTAGTGGGGCACGAGATAGTATTTACTAATCCGCGCTAAAGGAATAAATTTAATGCGGATTAGTATAAAGAGAAGAAGATTTGCAGTTAGAGAGGGGGGTATTTTTTATAATGATGCTGTACAAAAATATGGAGGGTTTTTCGAAAGACGATACAATAAGGTCATATACATGCAGAATGCGTATATTTCTGTCTGGAAGGTATATTAAAGGCGATGCCTGCATGAATAATTATGATGATTTAAATTAAAATGAAAAAATGCGCGGCTTTTAGAAAACCGCGCATAAGGCTGGAAAATGTATGTAAAAAAAGGATTTTGGGCTTTTATATTTTGAATCTGGACATCAGGGATTGCAATTGCAATCCTTTTTGCGCCAGTTCTTGAACAGAGTAAGCTATGGATTGCATAGTAGCGCTTTGCTCTTCGGTGGTCGCTGAGATTTCCTCAGTGCTGGCTGCCGATTCTTCCGATATAGCAGCAATATCTTGCATTTCTTGAGCGGCGTTTCTAGCGGAAACGGATAATTCTTTTAAAGCGCTGATGGCCGCAGTGGTTTCCTCAACAATTTTCTGAATAGCTTCGTTTATGTTGGTGAATGCCGCCCCGGCTTCCACGACGGCTTCCACTCCGTTGGCCACTGCTTTGCTGCTCTTGTTCATGGAATCCACAGCTAAGTTGGTTTTATTTTGCATATTGGCTATCACATCGGCGATTTGCTGAGTGGATTCAGAGGATAATTCCGCTAATTTTCTTACTTCTTCCGCAACCACCGCAAATCCTCGTCCTTGTTCTCCGGCACGGGCGGCTTCAATAGCGGCGTTGAGAGCCAGTAAGTTGGTTTGGTCGGCGATGCCTTTTATAACATCAATTATTTCTCCGATCTGCCGAGACTGATCGCCTAATTCGTTTATTACTAAAGTAGTCTGTTCGCTGATGCTGGAAATTTCCTCTATCTTTTCTACTGAATATTTAGCCTGGGACACGCCGGTCTTAGCTAATGAATCGGCTTGTAAGCTGCTTTCTTTAACTGTTTCGGCATTGGTGGAGATGGCTTCAGTATTATCGGCTATTAAGTCGATTAAGTTATTTACATGTTCGCTGGTTTCTGCTTGCTTAGTAGCTCCTTTAGCTAATTCTTCCACCGCTTGAGCAATATCGTCGGAGGAAGCGGCCATTTCTTCGGAAGCGGCTGACAGTTCTTCATTACCTATACCAATGGTTTTAGCAATCTCTAAAATAGATTTTATCATATCACTTAGTTCGACGCGCATTTTATTAAAAGCTTGTGCTACTTCTCCAATTTCGTCGCGGGAATCTATAGTTAATGGAGTAGTTAAATCACCGCTGGCGATTGTGTTAGCGCCGGAAATTAATAAATTTATAGGCTTGGTTATGGAACGAGTCAGTAAGAGCGAAATTAAAACGGAAACTATTAAAGCGACAATGGTAATTATTATTACCTGCGTACTCTTGCTGTGAGCGTCTTCAATAGAGGTGGCGAGTTCTTGTTTTATAAAGTTCTCACCTGAAGCGATTACTGCAGACGCTGAGAGCGTCAATTCTTTTGCTACAGGAGCCGCTTCATTGGTGGCAACCTGCATAGCCGCGTCTCTGTTGCCGGCTTGCATGAGCGGATAAAGTTTTTGCTGTATTATGTTGCTGTAAGACTGATCATATTCTTGAAGTTTCTTTAGTTCGGTTATCATGGCGCTGTAACGGTTGTCGGAGTTATTTTGGGTAAGACTGTCTAAAAGCTGCTTTTCAATTTGAGCGCTGTTGGTTGCTAACTGAAGATACTCTTGATAAGATTCTTCTGTGCCGTACAGCATATAGGCGCGCACACTGGAAGTTTGCCCGGAAGCGTTCAAGGATATCGTTTGGAAATCAGATAGACTGACGAGTTGTACATTTTGCATGTCTGTTAAAGTACGTATAGTAGATCTTGTTTCGACATAAAACACAACTGAAATTATTAGGAGCAGTATAATTAAAATAGCGAAATCCATAGTGATTCTAGCGCCCAACCTAAATCTTGACATCATTTCCGGTATCCTCCTCATGATTTAACATTAAGACGAGTTAAAAAACTCTTTTAATATAAATCGCATAATTTGAGCAGAAGTTTAACGTTTACTGAAAATATTGCTGAAGTTAAGTAGATATTCCCCTGATTTTGGCAAAAATTACATACCTTGCGCAGGGTAAAGACGTAAATGACAAAATTAACCAAATAATCAACAGACGCGGGAAGGAAATTAAGCGAAAATTCAAAAATCCATCATGTACTTTTCACATTTTTTTGTATAGTGGTAGAGGGTATAATTATAAATTTAAGATAAAATTAATAAAGAAAAACCAGTATTAAATTTATTGGCTGAGCCGGTGGCGCAATATTTTGGCGGATTAAACGAAAATAACTTCTTTATGCTACGATATTATTTTGCGGAAACACAAGCGGGGGTTTAAAATAAAAAGTAATGAACCCATGAAAAAGAGGTGAGCGGATGTATAAAATTCTGGTGGTGGACGATGAAGAGAAAATCAGGGAACTGGTGAGGAAATACGCGGTTTTTGAGGGTAATTTAGTCGACGAAGCCGATAATGGCATGACCGCTGTTGAAAAGTGCCGGCAGAATGAGTACGATTTAGTTGTGATGGATGTTATGATGCCGGAATTGGACGGGTACTCCAGTGCCCGAGAAATTCGTAAAACCAGCAGTGTGCCGATAATCATGCTCTCGGCTCGGGGCGAAGAATATGATAAGATTCACGGTTTCGAAATTGGGGTTGACGACTATGTAGTGAAGCCTTTTTCTCCTAAAGAGCTGATGATGCGTATAGACGCGATCATGAAAAGGGTGCAAAACCAGGGAAAAGGTGAGGCCGCGGAGCATGAAATATATCAAAAAGAGGGTCTTTTGGCTGATTTTACCGCTCGCTTAGTTTATGTGGACGAACAGGTTATCGCTCTTTCACCTAAAGAATATGATCTTCTTTTTTATTTGATCCGCAACCGCAATATTGCTTTAGGGCGCGAAAAGATATTGTCCAGTGTTTGGGGCTATGATTTTTATGGTGATGACAGGACGCTGGACACTCATATCAAGATGCTGAGAAAAGCGTTGAAAAAATATAACGGTTTTATTGTGACTCTCAGAGGAATTGGTTACCGCTTCGATGGTTGATTAGAACGTTTTTTAAGAAGGTACGCTATATAGATGAAAATGAAAAATAAAAATAGCATAAAATGGCAAATATTTCAGTACTTGATTGGGTTTTGTTTATTACTGCTGATGGTTCTTTGGCTGTTCCAGACGGTTTTTTTAGATATTTTTTACAAGAGCATCAAATTAAGGGAAACTGAAAAAATAGCTGCCGCTTACGCTGAATTAATAAACAACGACAACTGGGATAAAATATACGACAGTGTGGCGAAAAGAGGGGATATATCCGTGGAAGTATGGTCTCCGGGACTCGGTTCGGTGCTCATTACTCCTGTTGCCAATAGAGACAACGATTTACCGCGCGCCGCCTTAAATGATAACAGGCGTTTTGCTCCGTTGCTGAGGAGCAGTATACCGCGTTCCCAATTTTCTGACGCGGAAAAATATGCGCTGCTGGCTGAAGCGGAAAGTAAAGGAGGCAAACTGTCTAAGCCCTATTCCGATTATGACGCGCTTAACAGCAGTCAGATGGAATTCATCGTATACGCTATACGGCTTTCTAATGAGAACAAAGAACCGCGGTTACTTTTAGTAAGTTCTTTTATTTTACCGGTAAACGCTACAGTCGAAACTTTACGTGCCCAATTAGGTCACATAAGTGTCATTATGCTGATTTTATCGATATTCATTGCCTGGCTCATTTCCCGAAAGGTATCTAAACCTATCATTTTGCTGAATGAACAGGCGAAAAAATTAGGAAAAGGAGATTATGAAGCAATCTTTCCGGCCAAAGAATATAAAGAAATTTCAGAACTGGCTGATACTTTAGATCACAGCGCCAGAGAGTTGGCTAAAACGGATAATCTCCGCAAAGAACTGATCGCTAATGTTTCTCATGATCTGAGAACGCCTCTGACCTTGATTGCAGGTTATAGTGAAATGATCAGAGATTTGCCTGACGAAAACAAACCGGAAAATATGCAGGTGATAATCGACGAATCCAGACGTTTAGTTTCACTGGTCAATAATTTGCTTGATCTTTCCAAACTGCAGTCCGGTACGGTAAAAATGGATTTTGTAAAATTTGATTTGACGGCGGAAACTCAGGGGATCATTCACCGTTTTTCGCGTTTGTGCGATCAGGAAGGATATACGATTACTTTCGCGCCTGAAAAAAATGTACGGGTTTACGCTGATTTAGAACGTATTACTCAAGTGATATATAATTTTCTGATCAACGCTATTACGTTTACAGGAGCTGATAAACAGGTGACGGTACGCCAGAGCATAGAAGGAGGAAGGGTAAAATTAGAGGTTGCCGATACTGGGCAGGGAATTGCTCCTGAAGCTAAAAAAGACATCTGGGAAAGATATTACAAAGGAAACGAAGTCCATAAACGTTCAGCCGTAGGAAATGGTTTAGGGCTTTATATTGTTAAATCCATTTTGGACCAGCATCCGCAAATATTATACGGAGTAGAATCCGAACCGGGCCGCGGCAGCATATTCTGGTTTTCCACCCCTGTAATCCCAGAATAAGCTTAATCATATGCGCCGAGGCCCGAACAGAATCTTTTTTCTATGTAAATGTTCGGCGGCCATGGAAAGACCGGCGTTTACTTTAAATATGAAGCTAATATTTCTCCATGATATAAAACATGGTAATCTCCCTGAGCATAGCAAGCTTGTTTTATTTGAGGATCCAAATGTTCCGGGTCTATAGGCTGCTTGTAGACAATCCGGCATTCATAGAAAAGATCGCATTGTTCTATGACCGGACTGGGAATTTTTTTAGCGGCCTGAGCTTTTAGCTGGAGTTGGGCTAATTTATCTATGTCGCGCCCGCTCTTGCTGCCGGCGATAGACAACTCCTTTTTTAAATCGCTTTGTAAAGGCAAGCTGATAGTAAAGCTATCGGCTTTTTCGATTAACTCATAGGTGTACCGGGAATAACGTACCATAACCATCGCTATAGGTTTATTCCAATAATGACCGATAGAGCCCCAGCCGATAGTCATAGTGTTTACTTTGCCGTCCGCGGCTACAGTTAAAAACGCTCCTTTAGGCAAATGGGTCAATAATAATTCACTGTAATGAAAACTGTCCATTTTGTGAGCCTCCTTCATATTGTATATTTAGAACAGTTAAATATATTTGATTAATTATAGAACACTGTAAACTTATTTACAATATTTTGCACTATTGGCTCACAAGCTCAGTCTTTCCTCTTTGTAAACGGTAAGTTGCAGCTTCACAAGCGGTAAAAGCGCGCCGCGTTTTTCAATTTCAGACATAAAACCAATTAAATTAAAAAGTTTTAACAGGTTGGCCCTGCGGATATAATGAGGTAAGCTCTATGTAAAGACAAAAGGTATTTTAGTAAAAAAGTCTTAATGCTTATTAAAAATGTACAGATTATGGGAGAATATAGTGATAAGAAAATCAAAAACCAAGAACTGAAAGGAGAAAAAAGTGGAGGATACGATTAAGTCAAGAAAGGAAATAGCTGAGCAATACCAATGGAGACTGGAAGATATTTACCGGAGCAATAATGATTGGGAGCAAGATTTTAGCGAAACTAAAAAACTGATTGGGGATGTGAGCCATTTTCAAGGACGCGTAGGCGAGAACGCGGAAAAGCTTCAGTCGTGTTTGGCGCTTTCGGAAAAACTGGAAAGAATGCTGGAAAAACTCTATGTTTACGCGCGTATGCGCCGTGACGAGGATAATGCCGACAGCTTTTACCAAGGTATGTTTTCGCGGATAGAAAATTTGAGCATAGAAGCCGGCGGCGCTGCTTCTTTTATTATTCCTGAATTATCGTCTCTCGAAGAGAGGCTAGTCGAAAAATTTATGGAAGAGAATAAAGAACTGGCAGTTTATAAGCACTACTTTGCCGAACTGTTCCGGCAAAAAGAACATATTTTATCCGCCAAAGAAGAAAAACTGCTGGCTATGTCCGCCGATTTATCTGTTAGCACCAAGAATATTTTTACCATGCTGAATAATGCGGATATTAAGTTTTCATCGATCAAAGATGAAAATAACCAAACAGTGGAGGTTACTAAAGGACGCTATGGGCGCTTCATGGAGAGTTCCGACCGCCGGGTGCGGCAGGATGCTTTCAAATCTTTGTATGACAGTTATAAACAACTGCTGAATACTATTGGCGCGACTTTGAACGGCAGCCTGAAGAGCGATGTTTTTTACGCCCGGGCCAGGAATTATCCTTCAGCTTTAGCGGCGGCGCTGGATTCCGATAATATAGACCCGCTGGTCTATGAGCGCCTGATCACTTCCGTTCATGATAAACTGCCGTTAATGTACAAGTATATGAAGCTGAGGAAAAGAATTTTAAAGCTGGAGCAATTGCATATGTATGATTTGTATAATCCTTTAGTGCCGACGTTTAATCAGGAAGTACCTTACGGAAAGGCTTTGGAGATAATGAAAAAAGGCCTGGAGCCTTTAGGGGACGAATATTTGCGGCAAGTGGAAAAAGGATTGGCGTCAGGTTGGGTGGACGTTTATGAAAATAAAGGCAAGACCAGCGGAGCTTATTCATGGGGTTCGTATGACACCCATCCGTATATACTGATGAATTACGACAATAAATTCGACGACCTGTTTACTTTGGCGCATGAAATGGGACATTCCATGCATTCTTTTTATGCCAACCGCAATCAGCCTTTTACGTATAGTCAATACAGTATTTTTATAGCTGAAGTGGCTTCGACCGTTAATGAATCTTTGCTGATAGATTATCTTTTGCAAAACAGCCAAAGTAAACAGGAAAAGATGTATTTGCTCAACCATTACCTGGAACAGTTCCGAGGTACGCTGTTCCGCCAGACTATGTTCGCGGAGTTTGAAAAAATTGTTCACGAGAAGATAGAGCGGGGAGAAGCATTGACGCCGGAAGATTTCAACAAAATTTATACGAACCTGAACAAGTTATACTATGGCCCTGACATGGCGTTAGATAATGAAATTGCCTGGGAATGGGCCAGGATACCGCATTTTTATACCGGATTTTATGTTTACAAATATGCTACCGGGTTTTCCGCCGCCACAGCTATAAAAGACAGGATTTTAACTCAAGGGGAAGCGGCGGTGAAAGATTACCTGGAGTTTTTAAGTGCGGGAAGTTCAGATTATCCGCTGGAGGTTCTGAAAAAAGCCGGCGCGGATTTGACTACGCCGGAACCGGTCAATAAAGCTCTGGAATATTTCGGGAAATTACTGGCGCAGATGGAGGAGCTGCAATAAGTTTGATTTAATATTATCGGTTTCAATTGTAAATAATGATTGAATAGAGAATTTTGTTTTCCGGCATTTTATAGGTTTGCGCTTAAACAGCAAAGGGGGCTTTGAAGGTTACTGGAGTAAAATTTGAGGCGGTTCTGGATCAAACGCTTAACGGTATAAAGGAAGAGTTAAAAAATTATAAAGATTTTGACTTGGTTATCGGCTTGCCTTTTGGGGCTGAAGATGAAAATATAGCGTCCTTGCTCCAGTCTATTGACGGGGTTCTGCAATTTTGGACAGGGCGCCGGCAATTGATAGTATGTGTGGGAGAATCGAAAGCGCGGACAGTTTTAAAGACCATCCGCGATGGTAATATTTCCCATTCGCATATTAGTTTTTTATTGCCGGAAGTTATTGAAGGACGGGGGACGGCAATTCGTGCAATTATTGAAATCGGCAAATATATCGATGCTGATTTGCTGCTTTTCGACGCGAATATATCTGAATTGCAGGAAGCGGAGATTGAAAACGGATGGCTGGAAAGACTGTTGGTTCCTATCCAGGGGCAGTATGATTTGGTTTTAGGCAGTGCGGGGCGGAATTTAGAGATGAGCGGCGAGTCTTATTTACTAACCGCTCCGGTTTTGGAAATGTTTTATGGTTTTAGAGTACGCGATCCTTTAGGCGGAATATATGGAATTTCACATGATTTTGTGGAAATGCTCGCTCATGAAGCAAGGTTTTGGGGAAATTATATAGCGGGCTGCGGTATAGATTTTTGGATTGTTACCAGAGCTGTGAGCTGGAATTTGGATATTTGCACAGTAAATATGGAAGGGAAAGTGAAGACGCCTCCGCCGGCCGTCAGAAATAAAATGT
>JAISDD010000028.1 GCA_031265005.1 Syntrophomonadaceae bacterium
TGAAAATGTTTACGAATTTTTGGCAAATCAGGAAATTGAGGAAATATCTTCTTTGCGGAAAGAAAATCTAACGCGGGAGAAAATTAAAGCTGAAATATTTATTGCCGGCGATGAAGAAACAAAAAAGGCCCTTTTTGATTTAGAAGAAGCCGCCCCTCTCAATGGTTTAATACATCAATTTAAGCCGCATGAGAACCGGGATAAATTAATTGCATATTCTAAAGCAGTGCCTGAGATATGGGACGATGAGCAAATATCCTCTCTTGTTATTCGTGCCATGATAGCCTGCGGTTTTAACGGCCTTTATATAAAAAATTGTACTCTGGGCGGGATGTACTTCTACGGCGGTAAAACACCGAAGGATAAACATAACAAATGGACAACAATTTTAACAAATGATGACCCTGAAATATCCAATGCCGTGCTATTGTTATTGGATAAATACTTAGAGCAAGATATATCTATTCCGCGTGAACAAAAATTGGAGAATATCATAAGCGAATACCTTGCAAACTCCGTTGAAAGAGAGTGGCGGTATTATTTTCTGAAATATCCTGTCATATCCGATAATACATGGCATTACGGAGAGCATTGTTATTATGTGCAGGGTTCTAAATATGAATGGGAACGGCTTAAAATTGTAACTCGTAATCCATTGCTTGGATGGCATATCAATATGTTTAATCTTGCCGTTGTCTCGTTCTTTGAAAACGGAGAATATCTCGGTAATTACTTTGATGCATGGGCTAGGTATAGCTACCCGTCCGCTCTTCTGTTAAAAAACGGTATGAAGTTACAATGCATAGAAGAAGGCTGGCGAATCGAAACAAATGAGTTCATTTTATCTCCCGAAATAAAAAACAAGTTTGCAATAACAGGCGATCTTATTTTAAGAGAATCAAAAGAAAGAGATTGTATTGAAATAGCAAAAGATTTTATACTGGAGACCGCATTGCCGAAGTAGCGGTCATGCTTGTCCTTTTAATAGTCCAACTTTTGAAAAAATAATCCTTGATGGTCTTATATAATAATATTAAAATTTAGTCTCATACAGGAGCTTTGCTTGCAGCTCGGGAACACCGAACCGTAAAAGGAGGACATAGAAATGCCGCGTATAGCACAATCTGTGATAGATGAGGTTCGTCAGTTGAATATCGTAGATATAGTTTCCCCGTATACGGAGGAGCTGAAAAAGGTTGATGGCAAACTTTGGGCTATCTGTCCGCTCCCGAATCACCTTGAGAAAACACCTTCCTTCTTTGTGGATGAGCAAAAAGGCTTTTTTTACTGCTTCGGCTGCCATGAGGGAGGCAACGGGATAACCTTTATTCAAAAATGCAAAGGGTTAGACTTTGCCGAAACGGTTATTCACCTCTGCGAGCAGTTCGGTATTGATATAAAATACGACGTAGAAAAAGGAAGTCAGTTTTGAATTATAAATCAATGGATAGAGATATCCCCGGGAAAGAAGAAGGAATATATAAACGGTATTATCTGAGCGGGATGATAGAGAGGGAAACACCGTATAAAAACGGCGAAATAGAAGGAGTGGTTAAGCAGTATTATGAGGATGGAAGGCTATACAGCGGAATATCTTATAAAAACGGGAAAGCTGATGGAGCAGAAAAAAGGCACTGCGAGAGCGGAGAGGTAATATCTTTTAAGAACATTCAAGAAGAAGGAAAAAAGTCGTTATAACCGCTGGCGCTGCCAACGTCATATTTAAATTTCATTGACAATATATCAAAATTTGATATATTAAATTATGGAATGGGATGTAGCAGTCGCCGGTAAGTCCAAAAAACTGCCGAACGATATTAAAGAAAGTCTTATTTCTCTTGTTTTGGAGTTGCGGGCCAAAGGCCCTGTTCTCTCTAAGCGTCCTCACTTTGGGAAAATAAAAGGGAAAAAAGAAACGTATCACTGCCACCTTACAGGCGGACGCCCTACATATGTCGCTTGCTGGCGTCGATCAGCAGAAAATAAAATAGAGGTGTATTATGTTGGCACACATGAAAACGCTCCATACTGACGACAGCCAAACAGCGGAAATTATATTAACTGTTCCGGTAAATAAAACCCCTGCCATAACGGAAGCGATAGCGGGAATGTTCCGCTTTGCGGGGTATGAAATAACAACTCCTGACCAAGGGAAGGAAGAATTTGATGATGATAAGCTGTATTCCATTGAGGAGATTTTTCCCGATATTTGCCCTGCTAAAATTTTAAGAGGCTTCCGTTTAAGCTATGAGTTAGACCAAGCGGAGCTTGCGGAAAAACTGGGCATCAAACAGAGCCGCCTTTCGGAAATGGAGACGGGCAAGCGCCCAATCTCCCGCAAAATGGCGGCGAAACTCGGCAAGCTGTTTGATATGCCCCCTAAAACTTTCATAACGGTGTAATCTCCGCCAATTCCGCTTCCGACTCATCTGTCCGCGCCTGCGTATAAACGCGAGTGACGTCCTCCCTTGCTCGCAAAAGACTACCCTCGGCGGCGGATTATATTGTAAGTTGCTCCGAAATATTGTATAAATCTTTCGGGGGTGGAGTGTGCGTTCTGAAATTATCCGCGAAGCCGAGAAAGCGAACTTCATAGAGGCTATTCCCGCCGTAGATTTACTGAACGGG
>JAISDD010000052.1 GCA_031265005.1 Syntrophomonadaceae bacterium
TGTCGGTGTTCATGGTAAGATGCATGTGGTAGTTAGTACTGCCCCCCTTACGGCATAAGGGGCTGATGATCGTTAACTCTTTGTCTTTTTTATCCATATCTTATTTATTGCTATATTTAGAGCCGCTTTCCACACCGGAAAGTGATGCAAATCTATATCAATATTTCTAATAACAAAAACAAAATATAGGAAAAATGATAAATTTTTTTGATAGGCTTAATATCTTTATGAAATACAAAGGATTAAATGATAATAAAGTTACCGTTGAAGCTGGTATTTCTAATGGTTTAATCGGAAAAGGAAGAAAAAGAGGAGGTATATCCCAAGAGAATATATCAAAAATACTATGTACATATCCCGAGATTAATGCTAATTGGCTGTTAACTGGCGAAGGTGAAATGCTAAAGACGGGCTATAATGCAGGTATAGTCAATTCCGGAAGCTATAATAATATAGGATCGATGGGTAGCAATGTGGTTAGTATTCAGAGGTCGCCGGCAAAATCAATCAATCAACGAATAACAGGACGGATTGTAGAATCAAATGACCCTGCCAAATATGAAATTAGTTCGCTAAAATCAGAGATACAGCACTTAAAACAGGAGCTATTATCCAAAGACAAAATCATAGCCACACAGGAGGAGCTTATTAATATGTATAAGGCCTCAAGCAAACAGTAAACCAAGCAAGCGCAGTATTCAATATAGTCTGCTTTATTGCAGGCTCAGAGGGCCTGTTTGGCCTCCTTTTATCCACAAATACAGGGTTTTTGCGCCAAAAATAAGCTAAATAGCTAATAATCAGCCAAACGGGTCAATAAGATAAATACTCTGCCTATAATTTAGGAGGGGGGGGGTAAATCGCCCGAATCCGCCAATCTAATGTCGAAAACGTATATTTTAGGGAGGGTAAATTGAGTACCAAATGCACACCCTATATGTCCGAATCGTTTTTTATATGTCATTTGCGGAGAGGGGCCAAATGCATCCCCAGATACACATCCTACTGCGTCCCAAACGGGCACGAATGTCCCTTTAAGGGTCGTTTCCGGGAAGCAGGGAACCGTATCGGATCAACACCTTATATCTTACTTATAAATCACTGTAAAAGCCCGTTTTAACCCCTCAAGGCAAAAAACAAAGAAAAGCTTCAATGTCGACTATGGAGCCGCACTGAAGCCATCGATACCTTTTCACTGGAATTGTGACAAAAATGTCCCATTTTCCGCCCTTATATCCCCTGTTTTACCTCAAATGGGACATGAATGGGACATTAAATGGGACACGAATGGGTCATAATGGGACATTGCAATACCCGTTTCGTTTTTTACCCCCTACGTCATCGTAATTAACCTGGTTTTTCTTACATCGAACTCATGTAAACAAAGAATCCCGCCGGAAATACCAGTGGGATTCTTTGTTTGTAAGCCGGGAGGCAGAGACCATAAGAACGCGTCTGTGGCGCAGGCTACGACGCCGTATCAGCGTAGCGTCCCCTGATTAGCTTCACGGATCATCTTCTCATTAGCCATGATCAGTATTTCAACACGGCGGTTCAGAGCGCGGCCTTCAACCGTATTGTTATTGGCAACCGGTTCATGAATACCTTTTCCTTCATAGATCATCCTGTTATCTATCACGCCCTGATTCAGTAAATAGTCGTACACACTCTGAGCGCGTTTTTCCGATAAAGTCTGGTTATAGTCCACCCTGCCCGTATTATCGGTATGGCCTACAATTTTTATGTAGGTATCAGGATTACCTTTAAGGCTGACTGAAAAGTTACGGAGCGAGTTATGGGAAGCGTCACTCACGGAACTTGAGTTGGTGGCAAACAAGATACCCGAATCAAACGTGACCTTCAAAGCTTCGCCATTGTTTACGCTTTCTATCGTAGCGTCAGGTATGGCGGCTTCCAGTTCTTTCTTTTGTTTATCCATCTTTTTACCTATCAACGCACCAGCCGTCCCTCCTACAGCAGCTCCAATAACAGCGCCCAGCGCCGTGTTACCTGCAATAGCGCCAATACCGGCGCCGACTGCCGCACCGGCGCCCACACCGATGCCTGTGCCTTTGACTGTGTTACTTACACCGCACCCTGAGAGCAGTACGGTCATGCAAAGCAACGCAATGCCTGATAATCTTAAAATTCTCATAGTACTTCTTTATTTAAAACGATATAATATGCCTGGGGGACTTAATCAAAAAGGTTGATAGACTGACAATATTCAAGGTCTCCATCCAAAATGAGAAGAATATCTCCGGCATCGAATGAGCCTACTCCGTCTTCTTTTGCATTTTTAATGACGTACTCTACCAGTTCATTTTCATCATCTTCGTCCAGGGAGTCTATATCTCCCTTGGACTCATAAAATTCCTCTGCCAGATCCAGTAAATAGAGAATATCGTCGTCACTGAACTTTTCTTTTATTTCCTGAGGAAGATAGTTCCGGATGAACTTTACCGAATCTTCCTCATCATACTGTAATTCTTCTTTTTCTGTCATGGTT
>JAISDD010000101.1 GCA_031265005.1 Syntrophomonadaceae bacterium
GCCGTAACGACCGAATGCGGGCCGTTCGGCTTTTCAAACTGCGCGGCGTTGTATAATCCTAACGACGTTTCTTTCCCGTCCGCGCCGACCGCTTTCGCGCTAATCTGCCCGCCTGTAATCCGCGTGTCCTTGAATTGCCTGCCTTTCAAATGCGGCATGTAATTCCCAAGGCTCTTATCCGCTATGCTTCCGGCAATCCCGCCCGACTCTTGCGGCAGCCTGTTGGCGACGGACGCTATGGAATTGCCGTTTAGCGCCGCGCCGTTCCGCGCCGCTATGCCGCCCACTGACCTGCCGATGAAGCCGGCAATCCCGCCTGCGCCCATCCGTTTGCCTCCCTGAACGACCGCGTCGCGGACATACGAGTTGCCCTTGAACCGGTCGGAAAAATTCCCCAGAAACCCCTTTACACCGCCCGCGCCCGCAACGGCTCCGCCGCTACGGAGTATGCTGCCCGCGCTCCTGAACCCGCGCCCCATGCCCGTCACGAACCGCGTCGCCATCAGCAGTTCCATCCCCAATCCCGTCCCCGTCTGCGCCGCGTTCAAGCCTATGGACGAGAGGTAGGAATCAAACCGCTGCGCCGTTTTCAGGAACGCCAACGCGCAGAACAGCCATAGGAATATGTTGCCGTACCCGCCGGCCAACGCGCCGCCGTTGCCGATGAATTGCCCGGCCGAACTGTTAAAAGCCCTTAGGAACCAGACGTTCATCACGAGCAGCATTTGAATACCTGGCTTGTCCCCTTCGACGCGCCCAACGAATACGCCAACGGCGACGTATAGCAAAGCACCCCGACGACAATATACCGCTCCACAATCTCCAACAGCAGTTTAAAGTAATTCCAGCCCAGCGCGATCATAAGGATGGCCACGAGCAACGCGCCCACTACCGAGGCAAAAGTCGCGAATGTCAGCAATCCGTTTTTAAGCACTTGCTCGATGCCCGCAAAGGTAAAATCCTCCGCGCCCATCGCAACGTCCATCAAGGCCGCATACGGGGCTTTGGCGATCTGCAAAACAAAGAGGAACACAGGCTTTGCGTACCCGATCAGCAGCGCGAACAGGGCCGCCCGCGCGAGAAGCGCCGCAGGGTTCTCCGCGTCGGTTATGGGGCCGCCGAACGCGCGGAACAGCTGCCATACCGTAATGATGAACAGCAACGCCCACGCCGTGTACTGCATGATTGCAAAAGCCTTCGACGCAAACGGGAAGTACTCCTCCATCGCCGTCATTTCCGTGCCGAACGCTTGCAAAAACAAGCCCGACACCGCGTCCAGCAACTGCGTTACTATGCGGCTGACCCAATCTACAATCCCGTCAAATATCCAATCAACCAATTCAATCCGCCTCCTTTCGATTATTCCTTCAGCCTCACCCGCCGAAGTTGCCGCCGGCAAGCAGCGGCTGGATGTACGCGACGATAAACCCGAGCGAATTGAGAATCACCCATGTGATTACAATCCGCTTAATCCAGTTCGTCGCCTCGTCCACCGCGCGTTGGTTCCGTGAAACCATCCGCACGATCAAAGCCACCGCCGCCGTCGTGACCGCCGCGATAGTGCTGATCGTGACAATCCTGCCGTAAAAGTCCCGCATGATCGCGCTGAACCGGTCCCACATCGTTTCGGCCGCCATAACCGGCTGTACGCAAATCAGCGCCGCCGCGACGATACCTACAGCCGACCAATATGCGACCGCCCCGATTTTCTTTTTCCTCTGATACAACATATACCCCAACCTCCTTTTCAATTTTGGGCGATAAAAAAGCCGTTTCCGAACTCCTCGTTCAAAAACGGCGTTTCTCCGCTCCGATTAAACTTTGGGATGATAGCATTATAGCACACTCCTATTCGCAACGCATAAGCCTTTTGCCGCCCTCTTTTCGCCTTTTACGCGCCATTATTTAGACTCGTTTTTCAGCGTGTTTTCTTTTATATAAACATCGTTGCATTTCGACTCGACATAACCCCAACTTCCTTTTAAATTTTGGGCAACAAAAAAGCCGTTTCCAAACTCTTCGTTCAAAAACGGCTTTTGTCCGCTCCGATTAAACTTTGGGATGATAGCATTATAGCACACTCCTATTCGCAACGCATAAGCCTTTTTCTGCCCTCTTTTCGCCTTTTACGCGCCATTATTTAGACTCGTTTTCTCTTTATTCGATGCAATGCATATCCTCCACCATATTCTAACGCTTACTGGTAGCAATATATTCTTTGTTTTTAATATTGTTAGAATAAAATTTTAACTTTTTTAAAATTTATATCGGGAACTGAGCCATAAAGTCCACTTAGATATCTTTCGGATAACTTATGCACTTTGCGTGGAGACTTATCGCCTTCAGAAAGCATAGAAATTGCACTCACGCCAAAGTCATCTTTTTTTGCTGTAAAAATTTGATCTATGCGTAAATTTTCATCAATCAGTTTTACATTATGAGTTGTAAAAAGGGCTTGCGCTTTTTTTTGATTGGTCTCCGCATTATTAAATAATGAAAGAATAATTTTAGAAAAGTTATAATGAAGGGCAGTATCAATTTCATCTACAAGAAGCAATCCCCCTTCTTTTAGTATCTTAATTATAGGAGCGAGATATATAATTAGTTTTCTTTCTCCGCTTGAAACACTATAAGAATCATCGAATATTGAAAGTCTGATTTTTTTGACTTTACCATCCAACATTACCTTCTCATATTCCATAAAAATATCAAAAACATATAACCCGTCTTCCGATAATCTTATTCCGCCTCCGACGTTGCCAATCTTTTTCTTATTCAAAGCTTTAAATACGGCATCCGGATTCTTATAATCCAATACGCCTAAATCCAATTTGCGTTTTTCAAATTTTATATTTTTAATAGATTTATTAGTTAATGAGAGTAATTTAAGGGCAATATCCAGATACTCCGGTTTATCATCATAAATATCTAAACAACTGCTTTCCATGTTGGCGAAGGTTATATTTGAGAACCAATCAATCACGATCTTCCCGTCGGGACACATATCGGATTTTAAATTTCCTGTGCAATTTGACAAAAATAACACAGAGTCACTTATTTCAAAGACTTCGGCTAATTTTTCAAACGCATCAGAATTTTTTTCTATAACTTTTCCTTTTCTATCAAATAAACATTTTTTAGTTGCTAATCTTGTTTTTTTATTAGTTTCCCGTTTATAAAGCTTCTCATATAATATTTTTTTCTTACAAAAAGCAAAATCATAAAAATATGTTGAATTAGCACCATTGTCTACTGAGAATTCAAAATGAAATTCCGTAGGTTCAGATTCTGCGTTTTCATCAAACATAAAGGTATCCGGGTCATCCAATATGTTTTCCTTGTCTCTTGCGGCATTTGCCGAATTCATTATTAAATATCGCGCATATGAAATGGATTTTAGGAAATTCGTTTTACCTGCAGAATTTGCGCCGATTAGCACTATACTTTTTAGTATCCGGTCATTGTCGGAAATCGAACTATCAATAAGTTCAATATTATATTCCTCAAAATGCTTAATTTTTGAGGCTTGCATGGATAGCGAGGTTTGGAATCTATATGACTTAAAGTTTTTAAAAGTATAATTTAGTAACATGATCGACCTCCATGTTCTGTGCAAGTATATCACTTTTAAATTAAGCCGTCAAATAAAAATGCAGTGCTCGCGCAATTTTTATGCACGAAGTAAATTTTACTTGACAGGCTTAAAAATTTATAGTATAATAAATATGAAAATTTACATTAGGAGACTATGTATGGATCAATTAAAGAAAAATGAAGTGCTTGATAATGTTGCCCTATCACTGGATATTACGCCGGATATGTATAATATCGCTATGAGCGTTGTTTCGGGATTGGAAACCTTTATTAAAAACAATGCGCCGGGTACGGAAATTTACAAGCATGGTTCATTTAGGCTTGGTACTATTATTAAGCCCCGTAAAAAGGATAAAAACGGAGACTTTGATATAGATATTGTTGTTCAATTCCCATACGTCAAAGAGAGCGTCTCCCCATCGAGCATTAAAAGACGGTTGGGCGAATATCTGAAAAGCCAAAATTACTGCCCTTATTTGGAAGACGAGGGTAAACGTTGCTGGACGTTAAATTATAGAAAGATTATTAACAAAATTCAGCAGATAATTTTCCATATTGATCTTTTGCCAAGTGTAGGCGAGGATCAGATAACGATTTCCAAGATAAGGCCTGACAATTTGAAAGATACATCCATCGCAATAACCGATATTAAACATAAAAATAAAAAACCCTATGAATATAGTTGGGAAACAAGTAATCCCAAGGGTTTTGCACAGTGGTTTGATGTTATAAATTACGGACTGTATCACACACTGAAAAATGCTGATAGGCAACGAGTTTATAACAATTATAGGCATTTGTTCGAGTCTGCCGAAAAGGTCGGCGATGATTATACACGGACGCCTCTGCAAAAAGTCATTCAAATACTGAAAAGACATCGAGATATTATGTACTGCAATACCGAGTTTGCGGACGACAAGCCCATATCTATTATTATTACAACCCTTGTCGCAAAAATTGTAGAAGAAAATAACTTAGTCAATAAAAGAATTATTAACAGCACTTACGACTTACTTGATTATGTTGTTAAGGGGCTGGAATATTATTCAAGTTTGCAAAATGCGGAAATAACTTCTGATTTTGCCGATGATTACAAAACACGAAAACTGATAAGCAAGAATATTCAAAACGGCAAAGCATATTGGCGAATAGAAAATCCGGCTAATTCGGGCGAAAATCTTGCCAATAGATGGAATGAACATCCGCAAAAAGCCCAAGAATTTTTCAGATGGGTTAGACGTGTACAAGTCGATCTTCTTGATATTTTAGAAGATACGCCCGAAAATATAAAGAGTAAATTTAAATATTGTTTAGGGGAACAAATCACAAACAGATTGTTTGAGAACGTACGCTTTGATGCTCCCGCTCCGGCAAAAAAGATTGAAATAACTAGCATCACTCCTAAACCATACAAGGGAATCGAATGAAAGAATGGCGTGAATTTTTAAGCGAAGCATCGTCTT
>JAISDD010000135.1 GCA_031265005.1 Syntrophomonadaceae bacterium
CCTCGGGTATTTGCCAAGCCAAACGAAAATCGGCGTTTTCATCCCAATGTTTTTTTTCTGTTACCATATTTTTAATTATCTCCAAATCGTCTTTATATAGCTTATATAAGTCAATTTGCTCCAAAGTCAGCCATAGTTGCGAAAAAATATTATAAAAATATTCCTGTTCTCCCTGGTAAAAAGCTTGATGAGTCTCCAAATGGCTAAAAAAGTTGTTATTCAGCAAATAGTAGCGGCTCGCCACTATTTTAGCCAAACATAAAACAGCCGAAGCAACTTGCGGCGATACCAGCCAGCTGCTCAAAGTCCTATATTCAAAGCCATATTCTTTAAGCCGGTAATCGCCTAAGGTTCCGTTTTTTTTACGGCGTTTAGCGGCGCTGACGGGATTTTCAATTAAAAACACTGGAATAGCCAAATAATTATCAAAAGCTCTTATTACACTGGCATTGAATTGAATCTGACTAAAGTGTATATGTCCGCCAATGGAATAATTTCCTGTGGGAAGACTGCCGGCGATCCATTTTACATTTTTGTACGGCGCTAATTTTTGGGCGCTTAATAACGCGCCGTGAATATTTTTAACCAATTCATACGGTGAATTGGATGGTTTAGGTCTTACTTCCGCCACCGGCCGCTGCTGACGGTTAGGAACCCTTATATTGTCACAACCCACCAACCCTTCGCGAGGGAAATGATCGGAAGCCGGAATCATTTTTCCGTTTTTGGAGTTGAGCAGCATAAATTCCGGGTCTGCTCCCATAAAAACCTCCTGACTTGAGTTGCTGTCCAATTCGGACATCGCTTCTAATTTAGAGATGATTTTTTCAATAAATTCCGGCTCTATTTCCGGGCTGGGCTCCACTCGGCGAACCTTATAAACCCTTTTTTTGGTAAAGGCAATTTCAGCCATCCCCAGGTCCAAACCTAGTACATATATGGCTTTGCCGGCTATAGATACGACCTTTTTATTGTCTTTTTCCTGCGCGTAATAAGTTTTTTTCTTGCCTTTTTCATTAGAAAACACTTTTATATTTATACAATCAAAACCTACCATAGTAATTTCGTATTTTTTTAATATTTCATCTTCATTAGCGCAGGCGATATTATTTAGGGTCAAAATATCGGAACAAACTTTTGGAGCTAAACTGTTTTTTATGGCTTGAGCGGAATTTATCATTTTCACACCGGATGAGGAATCATCTTTATGAATCAGAATTTTTAAGTACTTTTCGTCATTTAAGCTGTAATTATCTTTAATTTTCACTGTATAGTTTATTTGCAGCGCAGAGGCTAGCTTTTTACCTGTTTCACCGTCTTTATAAATAAGCTCAAGGTTCATTGAAATATCATCCTTTAACTATAATCTATGACCGCGCGGGGTGTTAAAGATTATTCTCAGCGCAATATATAAAATAATCCGCCAGATTTTCCGTATGGACTCTACGTATATGGTCTTCATCAAAACTAGCAGGTTTTGAATTAGCTTCAATTAACCATATTTTGCCATTTTTATCCAACCCAACATCTAGCGATATAATGCCCAAATTAATGCCTAGTCCATGTTCAATGACCGGCGGAACCAAATCACAAATGCGCTTTAATTCATTTTTGACAGAATTTTTTGAACATTCGTCCTCATGGTAAAGGTATTCTAAAATAAGGTCAAAATTTTCTTTTTGCCCTCCGTTATGAATATGGGTAACGATATGTCCGGCTGCTGCTACTCTGGCTCCTACTCCGGTCATAACCCAATTTCCCTGGCCGTTTTTTTGCGCTTGGGCTCTTAAATCAAAAAGACGGTCTTTATATTCCGCTAAATCTATAGCGGTTTGCATTATAAAATTTTTCTTATTGGTGAGATTTTCAATAATGGCGTGCGGCGATTTGCAGTTGCGCCAGCATTTGTCATTACTGTCAGCTTTCAGGTATTTAAATCCGTCGGAGACGCGCATAGCTTTAATTATACCTTGCCCTCTGGAACTATTGCGCGGCTTAATATAAACTGCGGGGTGCCGCTTAATAAAATCCTCCAGTTGGTCAGGCTCTAAAAGTGCGGTTTCCGGAACATATAGCACCGTATTTTGATTCTGCTGAAGTATTTTATACAACTCCCATTTATCAAAAAATCTGGTATTGAAAAAACATACTTTTCCTAAACCTTGCAGGTAAGTTATAATATTTTGAACTTGTGAAGACTTTTCAAGGCTGCGATATGGTATGCGGTTATATACTACATTAGGAAAAGGAAATTGACGGTAAAACCATTTTTTAGTTATTGAATCATAAAAAAGGCCGCGTATTTGTTTTTTGCTTTTATTAACATCGCGGGGGCCAAAAATGTACAACGACAAGCCTTTTTCTTGACAATGAATACTTAATTCTTTAAGGATCCTGGATTTTTTGCCCACAGGGATTTGAATTTTACCGTTTTTATTCGCGGTCAGGACCCCCACCATAAGCCCTGATAAATTGTTTTCATAATTTTCATAACTGTTGTTAACAGTTTTTTTTCCAGACGAATTCCCAGTATCAGCACCATTTATTAAAGTCATAGCGGACTCCTCAAAGCATATTATATTAATAATAATATGAACAAAAGGAGCGACAGGTGACTAATTAATTACATGCTTTAACACCACACACTATAACTCTAAACATTAAAGCGAAAGTGAATTATATCTCCATCGTTTACAACGTATTCCTTGCCTTCCAATTTTAAAAGCCCTTTTTCTCTCAAAACCGCCAAACTTTTATGTTCATAAAAGTTGGCGTAGCTGATAACTTCTGCTTTAATAAATCCCCTCTCTATATCAGAGTGAATTTTACCAGCAGCTGCCCGCGCGAAAATTCCTTTTAAAACAGTCCAAGCTTTCACCTCATCTTCGCCAACTGTAAAGAAAGATATCAAATGCAGAGATTCGTATATTTTACGCGCAATCAGCGATATACCAGACTCAGCAATCCCCAGCTCTTCCATAAACATTTGCTTATCATCGCCTTCTAAGAGCGCTAGTTCCTGTTCAATAGCCGCGGATAATTCAACCACTCCAACATTTCGATCCATAGTTTCAGCTATCAACTTATCACGATCTGGATAATGGCGCTCAGTAATATCGTCTTCAGAAATGTTTACGCAAATCAACGCTGGTTTTAAAGTCAACAGATTGTAATTGACCAGCATACTGTGTTCATCAGCTGATAAATTTAAGGAAGATAAAGGAGCTTCCTGTTCTAAACATTTCTTTAGTGTTTCCAGCAATGTCAGTTCGTCGGTTAGTTGGCTCTTCTTTTTGTTTTTATTGATCCGGTCGATTCTCTTTTCGATTAAATCTAAATCGGCCAGCAACAATTCATAATTTAAGCTGTTCAAATCTTGTAAAGGTGAAACATCATCATTATCATTGTTTATGGTTTTGTTTTTAAACGCTTTTAAAACATATAATAGAGCATCTGACTGCCTTATTGCGTCTAAAAACACATAAGAAGCTGAAGAGGATGGAATTAAGCTTGGAACATCTATTATTTCTATTTGAGCATAAGTAGTTTTTTTAGGATGGTAAAAACCGCTCAAAAAATCTATCCTGGCATCAGGTATTCTGGCAGTAGCAGAAAGGGTTTTTTGTTTATTATTATCCGTGCTTTGCTTTTCCGCCATTAAATTAAAAACAGTACTTTTACCTGCTGATGATAATCCTATAATTCCTAATTGCATGTTTGCTCCTCTTTCTTTGTTTATTATTTCAATTTATCTATCATGCTGTCCTGCTGTTTATATATTCGTCATTACAAATTACAACACATTATACTGTTATAAAGCATCATCTAACACATTCTGTCTAAACATATGTTTATTTGTTGTAATACGCCGGTGTTGATATTGATATAGTTTTTATACTATTCTCAATTTAGATTCCGCCCAAAATCTTTGGGCGAGCTGCGGAAAATACCCCTGCAGGAGCACAAGATAGTATTTACTAATCCGCTTTCAAGGTAATGTTTTAATTAATCTGTAATTAAAACATTGCGCCTGCTGACAAAA
>JAISDD010000153.1 GCA_031265005.1 Syntrophomonadaceae bacterium
ATCTCCGAAAGATATGCGTCGGGATGCGCCGCGATGTAGTCTGTCAACTCTTGTCGAGGAAGCTTTTTCGCTGGACGTTTACGCTTTTTAGTTTCTAAACTCCCTGTTGTCGCTAAGGCTTGCTGCCACTTCCATATGCTATTTGTACTTATCTTGAATAACGCCGCCGTTACTCGTTGTGTATGTCCATCTTTTAAATATTCCAGTACCCGCTCCTTATATTTTCTATCATACGACATGTTCTTAATTATATCATATCCTGCCTCGACTGCAAAGTTGGAATACTATACCTCACTACCCCTACTCACTTTGCTATTTACTCATTTACCCCCTGATATTGGTCTTTGCCTGAGATTAAGGGAATAGAATAATGCGCTGATAAACTGCAAACTTGAAACCTGCAATGAACAAAACCTTTGTTTCCAATAAAAGACTTTTTAACCATAAAAATGTGAAGTGTGTATATACACATATTCTATTTAGTTGATGATATATTTATAAAAATAAGATAAAATTATAATTGAAAGGTAAAGCTGTATCAAATGAGGTTATCATATTCGGCGGGAGGATGAACTTCCTTGATTAAGTAAGTTGCTTTACTCTCCCTGTTGTTTGTGAAAGCGAGAGTCTTCTGCTGAATGTGATAAGCTGAACACTGCTGGTGAATACTGTAATAACACTCTGGGAGGCGTGTATTATGACAGAAGAAGCTAAATTTGACGTTATAGTGGTCGGAGCAGGGTTGTCAGGATTAGCCGCTGCCTATACGATAGCCAAAGAAGGCCTGGAAGTTTTGGTATTGGAAAGAGGCGAATACCCGGGCGCAAAAAATGTTACCGGCGGACGTCTTTATTTAAATCCAATTAGGAATATGTTTGCGGACTTACTTGCGGAAGCGCCTTTTGAAAGATATATCGCGAATGAAGATGTGTGCATAATGGATGAAGACAGATCAGTCAGCGTTAGATATAGCGGCTCGGAATTGGCGGAACGACCGTATTCGAGTTATAGTATTCTGCGTAGTAATTTTGATAAATGGTTAGGCAGAAAATGCGAGCGTCAAGGAGCGATGTTAGTTACTAAAAGCCGGGCTGATGAAATAATTATGGATAATGGAAGAGTTATCGGGGTACGAACAGGCGGCGAAGAATTGCTGGCCGACATAGTTATTGCGGCTGATGGGGTATTGTCTTTTACAGCGCAGAAAGCTGGGTTAAGGCAGCCTTTTCAAGCCGCTAATTTTGCGGTAGGCTGTAAAGAAGTCATTGAAATGCCGCGCGAACGATTAGAAGCCATATTCAATTTAGAAGAAGATGAAGGTTTGGCGCGTTTATATATGGGGGCTGTAACCAAAGGGAAATTTGGCGGCGGGTTTTTATATACTAATAAGGAAAGTGTCAGTTTGGGGTTAGTGGTGGGGATTGAAGGGTTGACCGCGGAGATGCCCAGACTGGAAATTCACAAAATAATGGAAGATTTCAAGCAAAGGCCGGAAGTAGCAAAACTCATAAAAAACGGAGAATCTGTTGAATATTCCGCTCATGTTATTCCAGAGGGCGGCGTCAAGAGCATGGGGAAACTGTATGGCGCCGGAATTTTAGTAGCCGGCGACGCCGCAGGCTTTTCTATGAATATAGGCATCACCGTACGCGGGATGGAATATGCGTTGGCGTCCGGATATTATGCCGCACAAGCGGCTATTCGAGCGAAAAAAAACGAAGATTACAGTGAGGATAGTTTGGCTTTTTATAAAAAACTGCTCGACGACAGCTTTGTTATGAAAGATTTTAATAGTTTTAAAGAATCCTTATCGATTTTGGAAAATCCGCGTTTATTTACCTATTATCCTCATTTGCTGGGGAATATTATGAAGGATTTATATGCTGTGCCTGATGGAGCCAAAGCTAAAATTTACCCCACTATACGAAAGCATTTGAGCAATAAAAATTTAATGGGTATTGGAAAAGACGCCTGGAGGATGATGAAATTATGAATACTGACGCTAACCTTAAAAGCAAATTAGGGCTGAATGTGTTCAAATATGATAAAACCCCTCATATAGTTATAAAAGAAGGCTGCGCTAAAGACGAACGCCTGAAGAAAGCTTTACTGGTTTGTCCGGCCGGATTATACAGCGAAAACAGTGACGGCGAGGTAGAGCTTACTATAGACGGATGTTTGGAGTGTGGAACGTGCCTTATCGCGTGCGGGCCGGAGGTTTTGGAGTGGAACTATCCTTCCGGAGGCGCCGGAGTTCAATATCGGTTCGGGTAAATTCGGAGCTTTGTGTATAAGAATTGGAGATTAAAGCACGGAAAGAGCCGAAAGGACTTTTATAGCGGGAACGGGCTGGAATGGTTTGGATTTTACGTATAAGACAATGAAGAAGGAGGATATCGTATGAATATTGTGGTTGCTATGAAACAAATACCTGATTTGCAGCAAATACGCATTCGTGAACGTAAACCTGTTTTGAGCGGGGTGCCGCTTACTTTTGGATTAATCGATAAAAATGCTTTAGAGGCAGGCATTCAATTAAAAGAAGCGACCGGCGGCAATCTGATTGTTGTTTCAGCAGGAAATGAGGAAGTTGAGGAAACTATCAAGGAAGCTCTTGCTGTTGGAGCGGACGAGGCTTATTTAGCGGCGGATAATGCTTTGAGCGATTTCGATAGCGCGCAAAATGCGCAAATATTAGCCGGGCTTATCAAAAAAATTGACGATCCGGGCATCATTATTTTTGGGGAAGGCAGCGGGGATAACTATTCGGGACAAGTGGGAACAAGGGTTGCTGAAATCCTGGGACTGCCTTCGGTGGCTTACGTCAGCCGTATTACTATAAAAGACCATATAGCCACGCTGGTCCGCTCTTTGGAAGACGCGGATGAATTCCTGGAAGTGCGCTTGCCTTGTATAGTCACGGTTTTAGGAGATATCAATGAACCGCGTCTGCCGTCGGTTACCCAAGTATTAAAAGCCGGTAAGAAACGCAGAGAGGTATTCGCGTTAAGCGATCTAGGCATAGAAATATCCGCGAGTGCTGTCTCCACTATAAGCGAACTGGCTCCGATAAGCCAGCGTAAACAAATAGCGTTAAAATCCCTGGATGAATTGTTAAACGCGCTGCAGACGGAAGGATTTTTGAGGAGGTAATTAATGATGGCTGGGATGTTAATATATAGTGATAAGCAAAATATTGCATTAGAATTATTGACGGCGGCGCGGCTTTTAAAAAACGCGACAGGCCTTAAAATAAACGCTTTGACAGTAAATGATGACGAGCAAGCTTCGGCGCTAAGCGGCAGCGGGGCTGATGTCTATAAAATAACGGACGACGGCTTGAGCTTAGCGGATGCCAATGTCATAGCTGAGATTGTAAAGCAAGCGGCAGAAAAAGCTGAGGCAGATATTATTTTCTTGGGGTCGAATCGTCGGGGCAAGGAATTAGCGGGGCGTTTGGCGCAAAAAATGGGCGCGGGCTGCTTGACTGATGTCGGAGGACTGGCGATAGAAGAAGGTAAAATCGAATATACCCGTAATTCTTTAGGCGGAGCGACTGTTGCCAGGCAGCAGATCACGACTTCACGCCAAGTCATCGCTTTGTCTCCGCATGCTTTTGAAGCTGCCGGAACTGCCGCCGCCGGTAACATTTTGGCTTTGGATACTACAAGGCCGGAAACTGCTGTGAAACTGGCGGAGATCAAAAACAGGAACACCGGCGCGGTTGACATACAAAATGCCGATATATTAGTGATCGTAGGGCAAGGAGTAGAAAAGGAGGATTTAGCACATGCTTCGGCTATAGCTAAAGCCTTGGGCGGAGAGGTTGCTTGTTCCAAACCGGTCGCCACCGATAAAAAATGGTTTCCGGAGGACGTTATAGTTGGTTTGTCAGGGAAACAATGCCGGCCTCAGCTGGCTATAATTTTTGGAGTGTCCGGACAGGTGCAGTTCACGGTGGGGATAAGAGACGCCCATACCATTGCCGCTGTGAATAATGATGAGAACGCTTTTATTTTCCAATTGGCTGATTACTCGATGGTGGCCGACAGCAAGGAGGTACTGCCGGGACTGGCAAAAGCTTTGAATTGACAAACACATTGTTTACGGCGCAGGGACTGTTTTAATATATAAAATTTTGGCGGAAAATACAGCAGCAGATGTTTCACGTGAAACATCTGCTGCTGTTTATAAATATTTAAAGAATTAAAAAACATGAAGCGTTTTCAAACTTTCCGCGCGCAGGAATTTAAACACGGCATTTGAATACAACAATAAAAGCGTAGCTTAAAAACTAAAATACTGTATCTGATAAATGCTGTTGGGCCAGTTCAAGGTCACTGGGCTTGTCAACGTCAACTCCCACTTCGGCAAAAGGGGATATTATAGCTTTCCCCGATATACCGATTATTCGCCGAAAAGTTTTTTCAGCGTAAGGCAAAGTCAATTGTTTGAAAAGATAGCGTATAAAAATAGCGGCTCCGAACATGCGTATGATTGCCAAAGGGTTTTTCCGTTGCTGGATGATGAGTTTAGCCTTAGATACGGCCTTTGCAATGATTTTATGGTTGATTATAAACAAGTTGCCGCCGGTAAAAGAACCTTCTTTTATTTTTATGTAAGTGCGTTTTACTCCAGGATATTTATTTTCGTTGACTTCTTGGCGGATGATAGGATAATAAAAATCCGCGCTATAGTCCTCGCATCTGGTGATAAAATCATCGATAGCTTCCGTGGTTATAAAGGGAATATCGGAAGGCAAAATCAATATTTTGTCAGTTAGCGACATTTCTTTAAGCATATTCAGAGCGTTCTGCATACTGTCTATAGCGTCTTCGCCCGATTCTGCAAAGAACAATCTGTCGTCATTGCCTAGTACGTTGCGCAGAGCTTCTACAGGACCGCTGACTACAATGTTATTTATGTGAGAAGAAGCTTTCAAGGCTTGATAGACGTAATATATTATGGGATACTGCCCTATAATTATTAAAGATTCGTTGTTATAAGGAGAAACGGGCTTCAATAGCTCGCTGGTTTCTCCTCCTGCTAAAATGATTGCGTCGTACTGCATTGTGAACGTACCTCCATTATGTTAGACTTATGTCGCCTTTTTTTATTGCTTCCAATAAGCTGTTTTCAGCGTTTTCCACATGTTCTTGAGCCGATTGCCGGGACAGGGTGCTGTCGCGGGACTGAATAGCTTCCACTATCGCGCGGTGTTCCTGCAAACTTTGTTGCATACGCCCCGGATAAGCTAATGAGGTCGTCCGAAATCTTTGTATCTGGTCTCTGAGATTGTTGACAATGCCCAAAAGTTTTTCATTGCGGCTGGCGGTGTAAAGAGCGTCATGAAAGCGGGTATCGACGCTGATGACGCGAGATACGTCCATCTTATTTACGGCTTCGTTTTTCTCCGCCAGCAATTTTTCCATATGTTCAATTTCTTCTTCGGTAATACGTTCGGCGGCTAAAGCTGCGGCCAAACCTTCCAAAGCGGCCCTTATTTCAAAAGCGTTGATGATGTCTTTTAAAGACATATCAGCCACATAAGCGCCTTTACGAGGCATTATAACAACAAATCCCTCTAATTCCAATTTGCGCAAAGCCTCACGAATAGGCGTTCTTGATACTCCGAGTTCCTCAGCCAACTGAATTTCCATAAGCCTTTCTCTAGGGCGTAAATCGCCGTTGATAATGGCTGTTCTGAGAGCGTCGAGAACTAATTCCCGCAATGGTTTGTATGAATCAAAGTTTACAGGTTGAAGACGTTTTTCTTCCATAAATCAAGCTCTCTTTCTAAAAATATGAAGATACGGCAAAAATAGTATTATATGTTTCGGCTAAAATAGCATATGCTTTTCCCGCGCTTGCGGTATCCGCAAATAAACCAAAAACGCAGGGTCCGCTGCCTGTCATCAGGGCTTTTAACGCGCCGGTGCTTTCTAAATGTCTTTTTATAGAAGCGATTATAGGATAGTCGAGTACGCTTACCGCTTCCAGCTCGTTTTCCATAGCACAGGCCATGTCCTTTAGGGAACCACTTTTAACCGCGTTTATAAAAGCGCCTGTATCGGCATGGCGGGATGCGTTATCACTGTTAAAACGCCGGTATATTTCGCTGGTGGATAAGCTGAAGTCCGGTTTTATTATAACCAAAGCCAAGGGTTCGCCTAAAGGCAGAGGCGTCAGAATTTCTCCGCGGCCTTTGGCTAAAGCGGTAGAAGGGCCGGAAGGCAAACAAAAGGGGACGTCGGAGCCTAGTGATTTAGCCATTTCAAACATATTTTCAGGAGAAACGTTGAGCGTGTATAAATTATTGATACCGGTCAGCGCGGCGGCCGCGTCAGTGCTGCCGCCGGCCAAACCGGCGCCTGTAGGGATATTTTTTTCCACATATATATCAACGCCCAAATGAGGACTATAGCGGTTTAAAATCAAAAGAGCGGCCTTGTACACCAGATTGCTTGAACCCCAATCTAAGCTATCGTCATTGCCGGAAACTTTGATGCCGGAAGCCGGCTGGAACCGAAGCCGGTCTGATAAATTGACTTTATGCATTACCGTCTCCAATTCATGATATCCGTCAGAACGTTTGCCCAGCACATTTAAAGTTAAATTTATTTTAGCTGGAGCGGTTACCCATAAAAACTGCTGCACTTTTTAAAACTCCTGTTTTTTACAATTATAGTCTTAAACGGCTATTTCGCCAACCATTAAGTGGCGTTATTTTACGCTATTTTGAGACAATTGGCAAGAGTTTGGCAATATATTTTAAAAATTCAGTCAGAAATAAGGGCTGCTTTTTCGAGGATTCCAAGGGAAATAATCGAGCATTTGTCCTGAAAACCGGGTTTGACGGAATGATGCGTTTTTGTCCAAAGCCTGAAAACACGGAAAAAGGTATGGCTTATTGAGAATCTCGGTGTCCCGGCAATAATTCTAATATTTTCCATGATACCTTAGCCGGTTGTTCCGGAGCTTTCAAACTCAAACCGCTTTCCGAGTCAGCCACTACGCATAAGGGCGGAAACAGAACGCACCACCAGTTTTTCCCCATACCGTCCCCGATGACTATTTTTAAAGCGTTGTAGCGCCCTTGCGGAAGGACTAAATCCCCATAAACTCTGAGGGGGAAATCGTATTCCCCTAAAAAAATTTCTACCGGATAATTATACCCCTGAGCCAAAATCGTTTGCTCAGCAGTTTGCTTTATATGGGCTAATTCCGTACGGGCGACGGCTTCAGCCTCTTCCCGGCTGCCGGCGTCGATAAAATCGGCGTTCATCTTTTTAAGAACTTCGTCTCTTACTTGGAGCTTCAGGTTTTGATCTTGCGCGGAATCGCTGTTAGCTATGATATGTAAACGCAAAACGTCGTGTTCCAAAGCCAGCTTGCGGTCAGCATATATATAAAGTCCGCCTGTTAAAAAGACCAAAGCCGTCAAAACTATAATTATTTTTCGCATAGTAGCTGCTCTCTCCTTTAAGTATAATTACTATAAGTATTGCCGCAAAAATTGCTCTTAAAACATAAAAATACAATAAATAACCAAACCGGCGCTTAGACGTGCGGAAAGCATAAGGCCGGTTTGGTCGCGAGGCGAACCGCTATGGCGAAAATTACGGATAAAATATTATGAGATTAACCTTCTTTCAGATCCGCTTGCTTTGCCAAATATTCTCGGATAATCATTCTTATCAAAGCACTTCTGGATATTTGGTTCTTTTTAGCCAGTTCACGTATATGATCTACTTGATATTGCGTCAGATAAAAAGTCGCGTGTTCAAATTTGTCAGTGGACATATCTAGCCTCCTCCCGCCGTCAAAACTTTATGGAGATTTGTATTCTTACGCCTATTATATGTGTTTGAACGCCCTTATGTTACCGGCCTGTTTTTTTAATCCTGACAATAGGCGCGGTAAATTTCTTTCCATTTCCACGCGCCCGGACGCAATGATTTCAGCCGCCAGGGAAATATCGTGCAAGCTGGCCTCTCCGGCTTCAGGACGCAGAATAAGGTCCGCGTACATTTGTTTCGCCG
Source organism: Syntrophomonadaceae bacterium (assembly GCA_031265005.1). GTDB lineage: Bacteria > Bacillota > Syntrophomonadia > Syntrophomonadales > Syntrophomonadaceae > JAISDD01. The sequence continues at coordinate 8,043 of JAISDD010000153.1, forward strand.
CAGCGGAGGTTCTGTAAGTCAAAATATTTATGGAACGGGAGACGACGTCCACAAAACCCTGGCTGGGAGCGGAAAAATCAGCTTTGTCCAGACTGACAGCCATTATATAATCCGCCTGCATCATTCTTAAAATATTGACGGGAACATTGTCGATTACCCCACCGTCCACCAAATTCATCCCCTGAAAAAGATAAGGGCAAAAAGTTCCGGGAATAGAAACGCTGGAACGCACGGCGTCGCTTAATAAAGCGCCGTTGATTACTGCTATGGAAGGGTCAAAAAGAGACGGCTTTTGATTGGTAAAAAGCACTTGTTGGCCGGTGTTTATATCACAGGAAACGATGCCCAGGGGAAGCCGTACCTTATTAAGATATTTTCCTTGGGTAGCTTTAAAAACTAAATTTTGCAGACGGCGGCCTTGGATAAAGCCTTGAAAAGCGTCTTGCGGAGCAAGAGAAAGCAGAGCTTTAATAAAGCCGGAAATATTATAATCTAAATACTGAGCGGGGGTTAAACGCAAAACCATTTGTTCGATGGCGGTGGCGCTCATGCCGGCGGACCAGAGAGCCGCTATTATACTGCCGGAACTAGCGCCGGCAAGCCAGTGAACCGGAATGCGGTTTTTTTCTAAAACCTGTAAAACTCCGATATGGGATAAACCTCTCAAACCGCCGCCTCCCAGCGCGAGCCCCAGTTTTTTCATAAAAATTCCACCAAACTAATTTATTGTTCCCGTACGCCGCGTACTTTAACATATCCAGCGGGAGGACTGAACCCGCCGCTGGATAGATTAAATAATGCTTATTTTGCCGTCTGAGGAGTTTGGAGATGGGAAAAGTTAATTGTCAGTCAGAGGATCCAATTCTCCGTAAACCACGACGTCGTGCATTTTACCTAATTTATCAATAATATCAACAAAAGCTTTTAATCCGATGCAGGTCCCTGAAACCGGAGTGGTCAATTGACCGGGATTACAAGGGTCTTCAGTGCTGCCTTTGATTTCAAAATCAAAACTCCAGTCGCGCAGTATGACTTCGGATTGTTCGATTTCGCGGCGGAATTCGTCCGGCGTCAGAGGCGGGTCGAACTCATCCAGTTCAATAGTTTGATCATAGCGGTCGGAAACAGTGATGATCTGGAATTCTCCGTTTACGACTACAAACAGGATAATCTCAAAATCAATGAAAATTTTGACTTTGTTAAAGCACAGGTCTTCATAGGCTTGGATAACCTTTACTTTAATATCTTCTACCGCTGAAATTTTACCTCCAACCTGGTCTTCCGGCACACAAAACAAAGTATCCAGTACTTTTACCTGTTTTTGCACATACTTAGCTTTAATAACTTTAGCCCATAAATCTAACATACAGCCATCAGGGTATTCACATTTTAATAACCTCGACACTTTACTTCCCTCCCATTTTTTCTCTCTTTTTTATTACTTCTTCAGCGGTTGGAGCGGATTATAGCTTATATTATGAGTAATGCCGATAAAGTGTGATTGTTTTTAATCCGCTTTTGTTTATTTGTTAAAAAATTGCCTGGGGTTTCTTCATATAGTGAAAGCAGCGGACCCCTGAATGGCAAAAAATACCAGCACCGGCTTGCTGCGCCGCTTTACAGAAGCCGATATCTTCAGCTCCATGATCAGCGTTATACTTGACATGGGCTCTTTCAAGCACCCAGCGCTTGATCAAATAAGCGGCGCCGGTACAGTCCACTGGAAAAACGGTTTCCGGCGGAAAAGATTTGATGTGGATATAGCGCCCGGTACCGTCGCGTTGCAGTATATTATAAATGTCCGGCGAATTCACCGCGCCGCCGTTCCAGACTAAGGCGGAAACGATATCTTTACCGGATTGGACGAGTTTGTTCAGGCTATCAGACGCAGCGGCAATATCGCTGTCTATGGAAAAAAGATAATCGCAGGAGCTCAGGAGGAATTGCCCAATTAAGATATTGCGCAGCTCCGCTAAGCGTTTAAAGCTGTATAAACCGCGCTCAAACGGCCCCGGCTTAAAACTGTCAGCGTGAACTAAACGCGCTGGCCTTTGCTCCTGGGCGGCGAATTCCTTTAGCAGCTCCGGAGTATTATCGGAGCAGTCGTTGATAATAAAGCAAAATTCCAATAGATCCGGCGGATAATCCAAAGCCCGGATACTTTCCAAATAACGGGGCAAAATCCAGGCGCGGTCCCGTACAGGGCAGCCGATCATAACTTTTTTACCGGAAAGCTTCAAATAAAATCATCCTTCCTCATCCTTAAACAACAGACCCTACGTGATAAGGGGACAGGGTTTTCACCGTAAAATTAGGGTCGGGGTTTGTATGCTGCGGACCCGCAGAGATCAGGGCGTTTCTGGGTGGCGTAATATGGTGCCGCGCCTTTACGGAACGCAGTTTATGGTTCGTATGAGCGTAAGGGCGCAGCCGCAGCCTGCGCGAAGCGTCCATGAAGCGTTCGAAGTCCGGCGGCGCAGGCAGGTTTTCCGGCAGCAAACCAGCATTTTTTTTGGTTTCCAAAGCGTTTTCCAGCAGTTGTTTAATGCTTTGGGCGCGGCTGAGCCATGAATTGTGCCGCGCTATTTCCCGGCGCTGGTTTTTTCTTTCTTCGGAATTTTCGTTCAAGGCCGCGCTGATATTTTGAAAAAACTCCTCCCGGGTACGGGAATACCATAAGAGAGAGCCATGTTTCAAAGTTTCGGGTACGGCGGTGGTGACGATAGGCATACCGACAGCCATATATTCCCACATCTTAATGGGATTGACCGCGCTGACCATGCGTGTGTTTTTAAAGGGAATGATGCCCACGTCGAACACCCGCGCGTAAGAGGGGAGCAGGTCGTAGTCTTTAAAGCCCAGCCAGTGGATATTAGCGGGCTGGGGGACTTTATGGACGTTATACATAGGCCCGATCATGACAATATTATATTCCGGATGGCTGAGCGCCAGTTGTTCGAGGAGGTCTAAATCCAGCCAGCTTGCTACCGCGCCGATATAGCCTATGATAGGTTTTTTGACGGCGGCTATATCGGAAGGCGTTTCTCCTTCAGGGCGCTGAGCCTGAGAAAAAAACTCAAAATCACAGCCGTTCGGGACTAAAAAAGTATTCGGATTCATCGCTTTGGCCGCCTGATATAACGGATCGGAGGTGGCGAGTACGATATCCGACATGGTAACGGCTTTATGGTAATGAGGCCGCCAGGAGGCGAACTCGTCGCAAGGTTCGTCAACGCTGTCAAAAACGATTAAAGAAGGATTATATTTATGGACCATATTAATATGCCAGGTAGCGCTGAAATAGACTACGGGCATGACCGGCTGAAAAGACCGGTAAGGGTCCGCGTGATTAAAAACGTACAGATGCTGATTGATTTTTTCCAATCCGTGAGAAACTGGTCTCAATGGATTAGGAACATTCATAAAATAAGAAGGTATCCCCAGCTGAGAGAAACTCTTCATAAGCTGCTGCGGACGTTGAACCAAATAATGGAAATCCAAAGTCGGCGGATATATTATACTGCTGATATGCGGCATTTTGACCTCCCCCTGACCTAATAAATATGGCGGCGTTATCGTGTTACTAGGCGTCATCAGCCGTCTCCCGGGTTTCATTAGCCGGCGGAAGGCCGGAAATTTTCAGCCGGCAGGGGCGGTTTTTTTTGCTGATGTTTATTAAAACAATTTTTACACAGCATACTTCCGCAAAAATCGCAAAGATGGAAATCTTCCCGCCGGCGTCTGGTTCCGCAAATACCGCACAGTAAGCGGGCTTCCACTGAGCTGCGGCGCGCGGTTGTAACCACTAAACGGTCTTTAGCGGTCATGTTTTTAATGGGGACCGCCTGATATTTTGAAGTTTTTATTTTCATAACCGGCGCGTCCGTTATCACGTTGGACATAAGCACTTGTGCACCTCCTTAAAGTACAAATATTGACAAAGAAATCTTCACCATTAGAATATGAAAAATAATCTATTATGTGCATACGGCGAACAGAAAAATTCAGATAGATATCAGAAAGGAAAGAGGGGAAAGAAACAGGCAGGCGGCGTCAGCCGTTATTTTGGAAAAGGCGCTTGATAATTTTTCCTGTCTTGGGATTTTCAGAAAATTCGCCGCCGGCCGGATGATATTCGGGATAATAACCGGCATTACCACGGAGACGGCTTATCTGCCGCTCTTTTTCATGGACGCTTTTTTGCAAGCCCGTTATTATATGTTCGCAGGAGCGTATTTTATTTTGCAATTCCAGGTTTTTAAGCTCCGCTTTTTTAAGCCCGTGTTTCAGGCTCCGTTCATTTTGCCCCTGCTGCCGGAGCTTACCGTTCAGAGAGGCTTTTTCCGCTTCTATACGCAGGATATCGGCTTGCAGCTTCCGGGTAAGTTCATTTTTTTCTATGGGCGGCGGTGATATTTTCAGCGGCAGGGCTTCGTTGACAGAGCTTAGGGGAAAGCGCTCTTCATTGTGGGCGGAAACGACAGTTACCGCTTGCTCCTGAGTGACGCGCAGAAAATATTCTAGAAAGAAATCTATTTCAATAGCGTCCTCCAGCAATCTGCCCTGATAGTCCAGCCGGTTGACGCTGACCGTCAGAGCGGATTTTTCCCGGTTCCAGTCCTGACGGTTGAAAGCCTCTAAAGGCGCCCGGTCGTTTAGGACCGTTTCCTTATTCAGCAAATGCAGTCCGTAAGCGTCTCTTAACAGACACAGTATTTGCAGATGGATCTGCACTTCCGCCGCCGCACCCATGAAACGAGCGCTGCACAGAAGGACTTTGAGCTTAACGTCTTCCAAAACGTCATATTTTTCTTCCAGATAATAATGATAAGGAGCGGAAATAGAGCGCGGACGGGAGAGTTCCGCGAGAATGACCGGCGACCAAATCTGCTGGAGGTTTTCCATCTTTTCACCTTCTTGCCCAGGATATTTATAATTATTAAATTAATAGCGATAATATGCTACGGGCAAGCGGGTGCGCCTAACAAATCCGGAACGTAAAAAGCTGAGACGGGTTCGCGCTGAAAAGAAAAAAAGAAACTGCCTGCTCTACAAACAATTTCTCAATGGTTGGTTTAAAAATATTCGTTTGCGGGATTATTATTCTACTACTTCGTTAGCGGAAGCGATCTTGATCTCGGCATCCTGTATGTCATAGACAAAAAGCTCTACTGTTTCGGTAAGAATGTCGGCGTAACTGTACGATACCCGTCTTTCGACCTTACGTTCGTCTAGCTTTACCACAAAAATATTAGGATAAGTTGATTCTAAAACCCCTACCCGCTCAATAATGCGATTCCTGCCCCGATTGGCCTTCAAACGAATCTTACTCCCAACAAAAAACTCAAGATCTTTCTTGATATCAGATATAGGTCTGGGAGAACTCAAGACATCACCTTCTTTTAATCGCTTGCTACATTATACTTGAAATTAAGTTAGTTGTCAATAATAAATAAGAAGCCCGGTGTTCATAATCGGCGTTTGAGAGTACGTCCAAATCGGTCAGAACCTGGACGAACGCGGCCATGCCGCGATGAGCGGCTCCATCAGTAAATTAGCGATATATTCGTAAATCGATTTCAGGTTAAGCAGGGCCTGATGTGCGATTTTTACATCATATGTCATATCTCAAGCTCACCGCGCACTGAAGCAAGCGCCTATCCGGCAGGGCGAATATTGCCTTTTTCGATATCCGAATGGCCTTTTTCAAGTTCAGCGTGAAATTCATCCTCAGTAAGCATAGATATATCAAGCGGATGCGAAGCGGGGAGCGTTACATCAAACGGCATCCCACGGCGTAATACGACCTGTTTCAAAAACATGCCTACTGCGTTTGACATCGGGATTCCAAGCTGTGTTAAAATCATTTCCGCGTTTTCTTTCAGATCCGGCTCGATCCTGACATATAAATTTGTACTTTTAGGGGATGGGATGACAAGGCGCGGAAGCTCTGGCTGGTCTTTTTACTCCCGCTCCCCGCTGTACGGCGCCAAATGGTCCGCTATAAGTATGAATTCTGATACGGTGAGCGTTTCAGGGCGTCTCTGAGGGTCGACCCCTAGATTTATCAGACGGGTTTCCAAATCATTCTTATTTCCCGCGAAAACTTTTACGCAGATATTTGACAGAGTTTTGCGGCGCAATTGAAAAGAGGTGCGGACTAAATGTTTGAACAAATCTTCGTTTTGACATGGATATTTACCGGGGCGGGGACGAAACTGAAGGACTACCGAATCGACCTCCGGTTTGGGCGTGAAACAATTTTTAGACACTTTCATCAGTAAAACGGCTTCCGCGTACCAGCGCGTCATGACCGTCAGCAAGCCGTAGGCTTTTGTGCCGGGCTGCGCTAAAATTCTTTCCCCCACTTCTTTCTGCATCATGAGCGTGGCCGTTCTCAGATGAGGACATTGTTCCAAAAGCTTAAAAATAATAGGCGAGGTGATATGATAGGGAATATTGGCGCACACGCTGAAAGAAGGCGGGTCCGGCAAAGAAAAAGCCGCCGCTAATTCCGCTTCCAGATCGACGCTGAGAACATCTTTGATGAGCAGGCGAACTCCGGGCTGCCCGCCTATGACCGCCTTTAACGGTTCTTCTAAACGCGCGTCGGCGTCGATGGCCAAGAGCCCCTTGCAGCGAGACGTCAACTGCTGGGTCAGCGCGCCTAGGCCCGGCCCTATCTCAACTAAGTATTCCTGGTCGGACAGGGCGGCCTTTTCCACGATATTCCGCAAAACATTGCGGTCGGTCAGAAAATTCTGCCCCAGCGCTTTGACAGGCTTGATATTATATTCCTTTAATAAGGAGCGCAAACCGGAAATAGAATCGGGTTTTATCATGTTAAATCCTCAGCGGCAGGTACGCCGCGCAAACAAAAATTGCAAGAAAAAATTTCCTGCAACTTAAAAAAACATTTTTGTTATTATACTATGGACGGGCGGGAAAATCAATTAATACATCCGCCGCGGGCAAATAGCCCGCGTTTAATATAGAATACTATGAGCTATAATTTTTTCGCGACGTCCTGCTTGATTTTATCTACTTCTTCTTTAAATTCGGTTATGGCCCGGCCTTCGACTATACCGCCGGCTACCCGGTCAATTCTCTGAATCAGCTCCGGCTTTCTGGTCACTACTACTTCCGCCGCCCGCGGTTCATTGTTCACGATGCTGTCTTTAACGGTTTTGTCTATTTCCGCGGCTTTAGCTTCGCTGATATTATTGTCTAAAGTCAGCCCGACCAGGGCGCTTACTTTGCCGGGATTTTGCGGTTGAGCGTTTTGGCCGGAGCCATTTTCAGCAGGCAGGTCATTGACGACCACCGAAGCTTTTTCTACCCCTTCCACCGCTTCCGCCAGCTTGGAGAACTTATTGGTCAGTACTCTGCGCTCGCTGATACCAGCGTCCGCGCTCGCGTCCGGCTGAGATTGATTCTGCGGATTTACCGGATTAGCAGCTTTTTTATGGCAAGCTCCTATAGTGATAAGCAATAAAAACAACATTAATACGGAAATTAATTTTTTCAACAACTGATCGCCTCCCCAAATCTTTTTAATTAGAGTATGTTTTAAGAGATTCTTTTATACAGGAAAAAAATACCAAAAAACCGCTTACCTCGTCATGATGTAAACGGTTTTTAAAATAAAGCCTAGGGGGTGGACATAGTGCGGCGTTCAGCGCAGAATATAAACTAAAACGGTGCGGCGGCCCCATTGGATGCATTGGGTGTAGTCTTCCATAAAGAGATCGATCTTATCGCCTTTTATGCTGCCTCCTGTATCGGCGGCCATGGCGTAACC
>JAISDD010000174.1 GCA_031265005.1 Syntrophomonadaceae bacterium
CAAAACAGGTCTGGCCGTGAGCTATTACTTCCTTGCGCGGGTCGCCGTTCTGGACGATAAGATAATAGGCGTAGCGCGAAAGTTCATAATCAACGACTTGTTTGCTGGCATTTTTGAGCATTTGGATCGTTTTGTTGACCTCAACAAAATGATCGTCGATGTCAAAACCACTGTTTTTGCAGGCGAGTTTGCCTTGTCCACGACCTTGGAAAAATTGCGCCATTCGGTATATTTCAACTCGGCGGAGAGTTCACGTGCAAACCGGTATTCGCCGCCATCGTCGCGAATATGCTTGATATCTTCAAATCGTTTGTATTCTTTTGCTTTCAGATCACTCATATCCCTGCCTCCGTTTTTCTATTCTTTTGGCTTGCGTCAGGGCTTCATTTTTTCGCCGGATATTCGGCCTTGACATATCTGTTCATCTTCGCATTTCGCATCTTATAAACCGGATAACGACATTTTAATTATAACCGTATTTCCGCGGATGTCAACTATTTTTTGAAAAAATTCCAAACACAGTAAAAGCGTTCTCCGACCATGTTAGAAATTTAGAGGAATGTCAGAAATGTTTTTGAACTGATTTACGAATTCGTTCTGAAAATCAAGAGTTTTCACTCCAAGTCCTGAACGCTCATTTTCTCTAAAGCGCGTTGCCTTTTGCGTTTCCCCCTGCAAGCCGCATAGATGGCGAGCAAGGCGATGGTCGGTATGTTGCCGAACAGAAAAGCGGACGCTTCACACGGATTGTCCGCTTCTATATTATGTTAAACGAAATCTTAATGATACCCAATATCAGCAAATGTGCGGGATAATATATATAAAACATCCACTTCATAGCCTTGCCTCCCGCCGTGCCTCGGGCGCCGTTGTAAAAGGTAAGCAGCATAATTGGGATGATGACGCCTATATGGATCAGACCGTAAATCGGGGCAAATAAAAACCCGCATATAACGGCGTAAACGGCAAGCACACCGGCCATATCCAACATCTGCCGGTTGAAGTTGCCCCGATGACGCCCCATGAATAAAATGGCAAGTACCGCCGGCGTACTCCAGTCCGAGGGCAAAGCCAAAATTCAATATATACCGATAAGCGCCGTGCGCTGCCAAGGTTTGATATTCGGCATAATATCGCCTTGGTCTGTCATAAGGGCGAGCACACCGATGGCCAACGGCCAAATTACACTTGTAGTCGGAATACCGGGAATGAAATTGAACGACGAGAACATTGCGTACGGAATATGCGATATGACCGCAAATATCAACAGCCGCTCAAGATACTTCTTACGGTCGCGGGTATACCGGTATCCTTCCGAAATGAAAAACATCATAACAGGCGCGGTAATCCGACCGATAACATGCATGATTATCGGAACCGGCTCCGCGACAAATCCCGGAAATAAAAGCCACGCCGCATGGTCAATCGTCATGGCGATAACGGCGATTATTTTCAAGGCGCTGCCGGACAGGCCTTTTCCGAGAGTCCGGGATGATAAAGGGGATTCCATCAGGTAAGTATATCATAAAGCAGCATGAAATTGTGAATAAACCATTAAAGAAATCATTGATAAATGTAATACAATGTGTTAAGATAATTACGAGGCAATTCTTATGACTACGAAAGTGATAAAATGGGGTAATTCTTATGATTACGCAAGTGGCAAAGTGGGGCAACAGTCAAGGAATACGCATGGATAAACGAGCATTGCAGAATCTGGGTTTGCGTATCGGCGACACGGTGGAAATTTCCAAAAAAGGTGAGGATATAATCCTAAGGCCCACACACGGCATTGACTGGTATATGCAGGACTACGAAAGACCCGATGACGGTTGGGAACATATTGAACCGGAAGGGCGGGAAGTATGGTAAACCAAGGTGACATAATCTCGGTCAATTTCGCTCCCACAAAGGGGCGGGAACAATCCGGAGAACGTCCCGCGCTTGTAATCAGCAATACAAAATACAATAAACAGAGCGGTTTTGTGTTGGCTTGTCCAATAACAAGAACGATAAGGGCTATGAATAGTCGTGTTCCGCTCTATGAACTCACAAAAACACAAGGTGATATACTTTGTGAGCGGGTTCGTATAATTGATTTAACAGAGCGACCTCACCGCGTAATTGAATCAGTGCCACTAGATATACTTCAAGAGGTGTACAAAGTAGTTAATGCCTTGATTATGCCGTCTGTCTGATACCGCTGAGACAACTCCCTTATAGAATACGTCTTCTCGGATAGGTTTTTGAAACAAGGCTGATTTATTGTCAGCGGCCTGAAGGGTAAAAATTGAAACCTTGATCCGAGGATCGTTAACCAGCTTTGGCGGTTTGAGCCATTTAATCAGCGTTTCCTTAAATCCTTGCGGCGTCTATGTTTCTAAACGGCAAAATGCCGTTTGGACGAATTGATCAGCGGTTCCTTGAGCAGCGTTTCCTTAAATCTTTATCCTTCATAATTCTAACAATAAATGAGAATTTACTTAAAAAAAGTTTGAAATTCAGGTCATTTTATTGAAAAATCATACGGGTTTTTGCGCTATTTATTGCGAGATATACGCTGTAATGTTAGAGACGTTATCGCGCGATGCCGCTCTTAAGGAAGCGCTGATCAATTCGTCCAAACGGCATTTTGCCG
>JAISDD010000226.1 GCA_031265005.1 Syntrophomonadaceae bacterium
GTATCGTGTGCTGGGTCGAACCGGGGGATTATCTGGCTTCGGGACAGCGTTTCGGTTTGATCCGTTTCGGCTCATGTACGGAATTATATTTTCCTCTGGAGGCTGAGATACTATCCGTCGCCGGAGATAAAGTAAAAGGAGGAGCTACATTAATTGCTAAATTTAATGAGCAGCAAATTTGCTAATTTAGTTACCGTTATGAATATCATATTCGGCACTTTATCTTTGGTTTGCGTTTTGTCCAGCGATTATAAAACGGCAGCCTTGTTGATTCTTATCGCTGTGGCCATGGATGGAGTTGATGGGCGCATCGCCAGAAAGTTTGATTCCACTTCCGCTTTCGGCAAAGAGTTAGATTCGCTCAGCGATTTGGTTTCCTTTGGCGTGGCCCCGGGTATACTCATTTTTTCGCAAGTATTACAGGAACATTATCATATACTGGGGGGGATAGTTATCCTCGCTTATGTGGTATGCGGGGCTTTGCGTTTAGCCCGTTTCAACATTATGAACGTCAGCGGCTATTTTCTGGGAGTGCCGATAACTATCGCCGGATTGATGATGGCAATTATTTCGCTGCTGGCGTACGCCATAAATCCTGTGATAATTATAGTAGCAGTTTTGGCTTTGGCCGGATTGATGATAAGTAGTATAAAAATACCCAAACCGTAAATTTTTAAGACGAATTTATGGAATAATCTTAGTTAGGGGAAACGATACGCTAATGCTGAAATGACGCAGACGTCCGGTCAGAGTATGGTTGCCTCGGAAAATACTCAAGTTAGGTGGCCACGATGAAAGTTAAATATAAGGCCGGATTTGTAAGGTTTATGACGGTTATAAAGCTCTTTGTTAATATATTCTGGTCTTTTTATTCTTTAAAATATAAGGCCGTATGGCACAGAGAAGGGTGGAAAGAAGAAAAAAAAGCGCAGCTTTACATTGAAAAAGCGGTTTTGTTTAGGGAAAAAGCTGTAGATTTAGGCGGACTGCTTATTAAATTAGGGCAGTTTTTGAGCACTAGGGTCGATGTATTACCGATGTACTGTATTGATGAGTTGGCCAATTTGCAGGATAAGGTCAGGGAAATTGAATATCCGCTGCTGAAAGCGTTTGCCGAAGCTCAATACAACAGGCCTTTGACGGAAATTTTCGCTGAGGTGGAAGAAAAGCCTATCGCGGCGGCGTCTTTGGGGCAGGTGCATAAGGTTACTCTGCCAGACGGAAGTCAGGCGGTTTTAAAGATTCAAAGGCCGGGCATATATCAGCTCATTGAAACAGATCTCAAAGCCTTAAAAAAGATAATGCAATTTATAAAAAGGTTTAGCGACTGGGAGCGGTTTATAGATTTTGACGCGATTTACCTGGAATTCGCCGCTACGGTAAAAGCGGAATTAGACTATGTGCAAGAAGGCAAAAACGCTGAAACTATAAAAAAGAACAACAACGGCGCCCCGGGTTTGATTATTCCGGAAATATACTGGGATTATACTTCGGACAAGGTCCTGGTCATGGAATATGTGGAGGGCGTCAAGATAAACGACCTGGAGGCTATTGCCGCGGCCGGCATTGATCCGGTCTTTGTTTCACGCCGTTTACTGCAAATTTATATAAAGCAGATTCTAATCGACGGATTTTTCCACGCCGACCCGCACCCTGGAAATTTGTTCGCGGGGCGGAACGGGGAAATAGTCATGGTCGATTTTGGTATGATAGGAACCATTCCTCCAGATATGCGCGATATCCTGATGGACATGGTGTTTGCCATGATAGACCGCGATTTTCATAAAGCAGTGCAAGATTTAAGAAAAGCCGGTTTCATAACCAAGGAGGGCAGCGATCATATTATCGCGTCTGCTTTAGGCATATTTTTAGAACATATTTTAGGCTCTCACGCGGATTTGACGCAGCCTGATCTGGAATTTTTATTTAAAAATATGGAAAAGATGCTTTATGAGCAACCATTCCAAATACCAGCTAATTTTACTTTTTTAGGTAAAGCTTTGGGGACGCTTTATGGTATTTGTATGAAGCTCAACCCCGATATAAACTTTTTTGATGAGGCTAAACCATTTGTTGAACAGATCTCGCCGCCAACGGAAAGTATCGGGAAAATTTTTAAGGATAAGACGGTTTCGCTGGCTAATTCTTTTGTTAATCTGCCTGCTTTGACGGAAAGGGTAATGCTTAAAGCCGAGCGGGGAGAGCTGGAGTTTAATATATACTGGCCGGAGCTGCGGGGCGATATTAAAACTATCAGAAAAACTTTGAGAAGTCTGGGATATATGATGGCCGCCTGTTTTGCTCTGTCCATAAGCGCTTATTTTTATGTAAATCATTTAATTGCGCCAGCGCGCTATATGTGGGTTCTTACGCTATTATTCCTGGTGCTGTTTTTGAAAAACGCTTATGCGAGAACTAGGCGTAATATGAGAAAGCGCTGGCGCTGAAATAGAAAAGTAAGCCGAAATTGACAACTGAAATGAAATTTCTAAAAAGAAGCTTCTTTTTAGCGGACAGTAGTTCGTAAGGCGGTCATTTGAAATATGAAGGTTCAGGGCACAGTTCTCTTGACAGCAAAAAATAATATGATACCCTATTTTCAGAGTGACAGAAACGCTGGAAACTGTACAAGTTAAAAAAATGTACCAGAGGATATAAAGCTTTATAAGACGCAAAATTTAGAAGCGAGGATTTATGAATTATAACAGATTTTTGATATCGCATAACCGTTTAAGCGTGAATTGCCGGCCTTCGGTTTTTAAGTTTGCCTCAACTGCGGATATCGGTGATTTGCCAGGGATTATCGGGCAAGAAAGAGCCCTGCGTTCTGTTAATTTCGGATTATCAGTGGATTCGAACGCTTATAACCTTTTTTTATCCGGATATTCCGGAACTGGAAAAAGGTCATTGGCTAAAAACGCGTTGTATGAAAAAGCTCAAAAAAAACCCATCCCGCCTGACTGTTGTTATATTTTTAATTTTGAAGAGCCGGAGTGTCCCATTTTGATGACTTTACCGGCTGGGAAAGGCAAGGAACTGCAAAAAGACCTAAAGCTATATATTGAAAAAATGCTGGCGCAAATTTTCAAGGCTTTTGAGGAGGATAAATATGATGAGAAAAAGTCCCGCTTGCTCAATAAGTTCAGTCAGCAAAGCAGTTTGATGTTTTTAGAATTAGAAAATCAAGCTAGAGAACAAGGGTTCACTGTTACTAACAGCAACGGCACTATTTCTAGTATTCCTTTACAAGAAGGAGGAATTTTGAGTCAGGAAAGTTATATGAATATGACCGACGCTGAACGGCATAAGTTAAGGGAACGCGGGCTGGATATCCAAGAGATTATAAATAAAACGCTGAGACATCATGAAGAGATAGAAAGAAGTTTGCAGCTGAATATAAAAAACCTCGAACAAGAAACGATTCGCGAGGTTATAGTGCCGTTTTTTACCAAATTATTCGAAAAATACCGCAATTATGAACAGATGGTATATTATTTAGAGGGGATACACCGGGATTTGCTGAGCAACACTGATTTGTTGTTAAACCAAGGTGAAAAATCCGCCATGAATGTGTTTGTCAGCTATAACCGCAGACATTTTCTGCGCCGTTACCATGTTAACGTGCTGGTGGACAACTCGAAACTAACCCATGCTCCGGTCATTTTTGAAGATA
>JAISDD010000004.1 GCA_031265005.1 Syntrophomonadaceae bacterium
CGCGGCTAATTGTATTACCGTCAATTATAACGGTAGTGTCGGGGAAGCGTTTTATCAGGCTACGCCTTTTTGGGCTTCGGATGATGTTAACGTTCTGTATGCTAATGGGTGGGTGCTTAACAAATATATCGCTCTCTTTATTGCCACGGTCATTAAGACTAACCGATACAAGTTTAGCTATGGGCGCAAGTGGACAATGGAGAAGATGAAAAAAAGCCTCATTAAACTACCTGTAACCGCGCAAGGTTCACCCGATTGGAATTATATGGAGAATTATATCAAATCCCTTTCGTATAGTGACAGGATTTAGGGAGAATATTTGAATGAGCCATGAGGATAATGTTCGTAAAATAGTATCCACCATAAATGCACATGGAATGTTAAAAAGCAGAGAGAGCAATACTGTTGAGTTCAAACAATCTTTTAATGCGGGTAATGCGGCGGCTTACGCAAGAACAATGGCGGCATTTTCTAATAATCGCGGCGGTTATATAATTTTCGGAGTTAAGGATAATCCTCGTGAAGTTGTTGGCGTTAAGGCAAATAATTTTGAAAATTTCAATCAAGAAAAATTTACGGGCGCAGTTAATTCTTTGTTTTCGCCCGAAATTGTCTGAGAATGTGGAACATTCACTATATTAAACGAAAAATATGATATAGAAAAAGATGGCGGTGAAACAAAGGATGTTGAGCTATATATAGGCTGGCTATATACCGAAGAAGCTGAATATAAACCAATAATTGCTCAAAAGGCTGATAGTGGAGAAAAAATTGTCAACGGCGATGTACTTTATCGTTATCGCGCTCGAAGTGAAAATATTAAATATTCCGAAATGAGCCATATTATTAATGAACGGGTAAAAAAGGAGCGTGAAAGCCTGTTGAAATTGTTCGAGATAATTCACAAAAGTGAAACAGCAAATCTCGGCATAGTTAATTACAGCGATGGCAAAATAACCACTCCTTACGGTGTTGATGTAGCTCTTGACCGTAAAATAGTCACACAAGTATTAAAAAGGGCAAAATTCATCAAGGAGGGTAGTTTCCACGAAACAGAGGGTATGCCAGTAATTAAGGTAACGGGTAATATTGATTTAGCGGAAGAAGTTCCTGTTCTCGACCTTGATCCCGATAAAGGTTATCCATATATTCAGCTGAAAAATTGGGAATCACCTCGCAAGACCTATATGCCTTAATATGGTATTATAAAATGAAAGAAGCAAAAAGATACAGCATTGGTGTAACGATTTCGCGCACAGGCTCACCCAATTATAAATTCTCAGACTTCACCTTGCAATTCCTAAATGAAAAACTTGCCGAATTTAATAATGATGAAACTGCTTTTAAAAAAATCCGAGCAAAGTATAAGAAAAGAAATAAATAGCTTGTGGGGGGTATAGCAAAGAGTGCAATTCACATTATCACAAACTCAATATGAATGATTGCAACAACCAATATTCATGCTATAATAAAACCGCTGATAACAGCCGATTGATAGCATTTTGATAACAGAGGTTTAGTATATACCGTGTGGTATGGAGAATTGGAATCAAGTCGCCTAAACAAAATCATTTAGAATTGGTTTTGCTTAGGCGAGTGGGAATGATTTGATAAACGCTGCAAGCCCTTGATACAAGTGAGTTTTAGAGGTCAAAAGGCACTTCGTGGCGACGTTTTGGCAACACTGATTGATTATCCAGAGGCTAAATAGCCGCCCGTGTAAATGGGAATAATCTCCATATAAAAGAGATGGAGGTTAGGGAAATGAAAAGGTCACAAAACATTCTCACGGACAAGGAAATGGAATTGGTAAGCCTGTTGATGAAGGACTGTCAAAGCGCGGGGGATATCCAGTCGAAGCTGCAACGGCTATTCGCGGGGACAATTGATACTATTCTCAAATAAAGGTATAGACACGATGCGCCGCCGCGCATCGTGGGCGGACGTACCTATATCCCCCTTGCGCTTTATCGCCGAAACTAGCGGTGCGCAAATGGACTGGGAGCAGAAAAATTCCACCATACGGATTACCCGCGCCCTCTGATATCGGCGCGCGCCAGTGGTTAAAATGGCGGGCCGCCGCAGACCGGGCAAAAATTATTGCGCGTTTCCGCTATAATGATGTCTCTGACCAATGATGATATGGTATACTAAGTTTTAGGACATAAGGAGGCGGTCAGGTGTCAGAGAAACGCAACGGAGAGTGCTGGTGCGGCAGCGGGAAAAAATATAAAAAATGTCATCAAGCCCAGGATGAGCGGCTGCAGGAACTCAGTCGGCAGGGTTTTGACGTGCCTTCTCGCAAGCTCATCAAGACTGAGGCGGATATCGAAGGCATCCGCCGGGCCGGTCATATCACTCAGGAAATCTTGGATATGGTGGGAGAACGCATCCGCCCCGGCGTGACGACGGGAGAAGTGGACCGCTGGGTCTACGAGACTACGCTGGCACAGGGCGGCGTTCCCGCTACCTTGAATTACAAAGGTTACCCCAAGAGTTGCTGTGTGTCTGTCAACGATTGTATTTGTCACGGTATACCGGGAGCCCGGGTGTTGCTGGAAGGCGACATCGTCAACGTGGATGTGACGACGTTTTACCAAGGATATTACGGCGACGCCTCCCGCATGTACATCATGGAGCAGACAACCGAAGCCGCAGCGGTTTTAGTCCGAGTGGCCAGAGAATGTATGGAATTGGGACTCAGTGAAGTAGCTCCGTTTAAGCGCATCGGCAACATCGGTTACGTCGTTGAACAGCACGCGCTGCGGCACGGTTTTCCGTGGTGCGGGAATACGGCGGCCACGGCATCGGCAAGGCATTTCACGAAGATCCTTTCGTGTTTCATTACGGCCCGAGGGATCGGGGCATAGTCGTAGTACCGAACATGGTGTTCACGGTTGAGCCTATGATCAACGCCGGCGACTGCCGGCTGCGTATTTTGCCGGATCAGTGGACCGCCCTGACACGGGACGGTTCTTGGTCGGCTCAGTGGGAGCACACGATCAGAGTGACGGAAACCGGATACGATATCCTGGCGATGTGAGGATGAAATCGCAGGCTTTAAGTCTGCGCTCCGGCCTAATCGTGATTACGTTCTGCCGCCACATCAAGCGGCATAGCGTCTTCCTCGCCGGGCAGCCGATTCGTGACCGCCCGGAAACATGAGGGTTTGACTTATCGCCGCTAATCCGGAGGAAACCGGATGTGAGTCAGTCTTTTTTCCGTAAACTCTGCGAAGCCTTGATCAAAATAGCCGAGCGTTTATTCATGTCTTTGACGAATTTCAGCGAGTGCAGCGCGCTGCCGGTGGAAGGCGGCGCTTCTTCTTCAGCCAAGCGGGAATGCATGCCGTAAGTCTTGCGCTTGGCTTTATTTTCTGGCGCAGGTTCTTTGACGGCAAGCTTGGTGGTTATCTCCGGCATAGAAAGGCCAAATTCCGCCAAAGGGAATACGTCGTTGAAATAAGCGGCAAACGCCTCTTCTTCCAGTAAGTATTTGATACCGGTCAGCAACAGCAGATCGTTTTGCGCCCGGGTCAAAATACTTCGGCCGCAGTTGGGCACCTCGTTGATTACGACCCGCAATTGACTGACATAGGACTGCCGCAGAACATGTCGACCGTTGATATAGGCGGAAACTTTGTTTTTTTGAGCAAAAATATTTACATAGTCTCCGATCATAGCGGCGATGTTATCGATAGCTTTTTCCCGCGCGGCGGCG
>JAISDD010000042.1 GCA_031265005.1 Syntrophomonadaceae bacterium
ACAAAAATGAAAGTGTTAATGTTATAACACTGCTAAGCACTAATAAAAAATAACTGCCAGTTTCACTGAACTGATACAGCCTTTTGGCGTTATTGATATTGAATAACAGTAACGCTAATGCCAGTACCAGCAGTAAAACTATAAAAGAATTTCCATCAGAACGGGGAAAAAAGACGATCAAAAATAAAAAATATAAAACCATAAATAATATATTTAAACGATAAAGCAGAAGATACGCTTTGTCTTGTGTATAATGAATATCTGCGGTTGTTTCTTTTTCTATATTCCATACTTTTATTTTTTTATCAGTATGTTTAGAAATTTCTTCAGCTAATTTTTGGTTTTCGGCAGCAGTTAAGCCGAAAAATCCCGCTTGCGTCTTTATGTACAAAAATCCCTGCTCCGCTTTAGTTCCAAACATTCTGACAAAACCTAATTTTTTAACTTGATATACTCCTGCCATATAACCGCGCCAGCCCCCACTTAGAACAGAATAAAAATTCACAGATCCTTCTACTAAAATTATTTCATCAACTTGAGACCAAAAGATTTTTTTTTTCATTAAGCCCCAGTTAATAGTAAGCCCTTTGTCATCTGTATGGTAACTTAAATTGAAAGCTCCTGTCAGCAAAATTATGTATAATGCCAGCGCGATATAAGTTGGTATGTACAGCATCAACCTAAGCGTACGGTAATCAGGTCCTAATGAAAAGTTTATTCCCCAAATAAAAAACCCGAAAAACACCAACCCCATTATGAATCCCCGCCCCAGAGCAGCTGTTTTTATTGTTGGGTAATCCATAATAACTCCTTTCTTAGCAAAAAAAGCGTGTCCGGTAATCAGTCATATTTATAAAACCCTTTACCGGTCTTTCTCCCCCAGTGCCCTGCTTTGACCATCGTAGTGAATTTTCGGTGTGGAACATATTTAGGGTCTTTCCATTCTTCGTACAAAGTCAAAAGAGCTGAATGCAGGCTATCTAGTCCAATCCTGTCAGCCAAAGATAAAGGACCGAGCGGCATTTTTAAACTTAATTTCATTGCTTCATCAATATTTTCGACCGAGGCGTTTCCTTCAAAAAAAATCGATATAGCTTCATTGATAAAAGTATACACCATGCGGTTGACTACATATCCTGGACTTTCTCCTTCTACCAGTAAATAATTTTTATTGATTGAAATAACAAATTCTTTTGCTTGCTCTAAAACATTATCCGAAGTATCAAATCCTTTAATGATTTCTATCAATTCAAATTCCGGAACCGGATTATGAAAATGCAATCCCAGTATTCGTTCTTTATATTTAGTTGAAGAAGCTATTTCGGAGATTGATAATGAAGAAGTATTAGTAGCTAAAATGGCATTGGGATAACAAATATTATCCAGTTCATTGAAAACTTGTTTTTTAACCGCCATGTTCTCAACCACTGATTCAATAACAATGTCAGCTTCTTTAACTTTGGAAAAATCAGTTGTTATACTTATACGTTGCAAAATCTCTTCTTTTTTCGCGCCAGAAAGTGTTTTATGATCTATATAATTATTTAAATTTTTTTCTATGAGTTTTAGCCCATCCTTGAGCAACGATAATTGTAAATCCCTTAGAATTACGTTATATCCGCTCTGTGCCGTAATTTGCGCAATTCCTGCTCCCATTTTTCCCGCTCCCAGTATTGCGACCAGGTTGTTTTTCATCATATGACCTCCTAAGCGCTCAATCGGTGATATTTAGTGATAAACACAAAACTATTTACGCCAAAGACCTTACAGATACTCACCTTTAGTGAAAAATTTAATGGTGGTCCGTCACGGTTTTTCGGCTAAAATGACATTGACGTCCATCGCGCCGCCGCCGCGTATTATATTCAGTTCAATAGTAGCGCCTATATTATATTCTTTCAGAAGTTCTTGGAGATGATCATAATCATTTACAGCTACTTTATTAATGCCAACAATAACGTCATATTTTTTTAATCCGGCTTTATCTGACGGTCCTCCTGTCACTACCTCCGCGATAGCCACTCCTTTTTCCTCGACGCTCAAATATTGAGATAAATTATTGTCGATTTCCTGTAAATATAACCCTAAATAAGGGCGGGCGATTTTCCCGGTGCTGATCAATTCGTTTAATATTTCTTTCGCTGTGTTAATGGGAATAGCAAAACCGATACCCTGAGCGTTAGCGTTGACCGCTGTGTTTATCCCTATAACTTCTCCCTGGGGATTCAGTAAAGGGCCGCCGCTGTTTCCAGGGTTGATAGCCGCGTCGGTTTGAATTAAATTTTTATAAGAGCGGTCTTCTATTCTTATAGGGCGCCCTTTAGCGCTGACCACTCCTACTGTTACCGTATGATCTAAACCGTAAGGGTTGCCTATGGCTATAACCCATTCCCCTACCCGTATAGAATCAGAATCGCCTATCTTCAAAAGCGGCAATTCTTTTCTTGTCTCCACTTTTATAACTGCTAAATCAAGTTCATAGTCCTGCCCTATAACTTCAGCCGTGTATTTTTCCCCGCCGCTGAAATTGACGGAAATCTCAGAAGCATTATCAATGACATGCTGATTAGTTACTATAAGCCCGCTGGCGTCAATGACAAAACCGGTTCCGATAGCATTTTGATAAAATTCTCTTGGCCTCAGCATATTATCGCCAAAAAATTGCCGGAAGAAAGGGTCGCTATAAAAATCAAATCCTTCATTGCTGCTGACCGTTTTAGTTTCGATATTAACGATTGACGCGCTTACCTGCTCTACCATGTCGGCGATATTATCAGGACCTAATTGTATGACCACACTGTTGCTGCCGGGTTTATTTTCATCCGAATTTTCAAAATCAAACGATTGAGCGATGTCATCCTTTGTGTCTTTAGAATCCTGTTGTTTACTGAAAAATTGAGGAATAATGTTGTCGTTGGTCAGCACCCAGAAGCCTCCCAATATTACCAAAACCAACAATACCAGTAAAAATTTTATGACTTTAGTCCCGTTACGCATGGTGTATTCCTTTCATTAGTATATACTCTATTTTCCTTATTCGCGGACAAATCTCGTGACCTAAGTGCCCTAGAAAGGGTATTAGGTTATATTTGTCCGCGTTTTTAATCGAGAATAGTATAAATTGAATCAGAAGCTTATATTCCCTATATATTTTATACTAGCACTATATTTATGCTTAGAAAAGTTAATTTTATAAAAGATAATTTACCATCTGGTGTTATATGCTCTAAGAGACTTATTTATCAAACAGCCCAGAACGCTGATAAATAAGCCGTTTAGAGCATTTTTCATATACGAAAGGAGCAGCACGCCAAAAGCCACGGATTCAGGAACATCGCCCATTATACCGACAACGACGAATCAGGCCGATTTTTCGACCGCCTCGGCTATGTGCAGATGATGGACAACGTGGAAAAGGGCAAAATAGGCATTATTCTCCTAAAAGATTCCAGCCGCTTTGCCGATGGCGGCGAACCAGTAGCAGAAAGCGAAAGCGGGCACTTTACCACATCACATGGCGAGGTGTCCGTTTTTCTACCGCCCTTGGTTCAGAAGGTGAACTTAATTTTGCAAACTAAACAATTCGGCTTTATCGGAGCGGTGCTTATAATCTATAAACTGCATAACGGCATAATACAACATTACAAATGCCGAGCTAAGTAGCAATCCACCGATAATATCAGTAAACCAATGTACCCCGGAAATAAATCGTCCGATGATTGTAATGGCAATAATCAGAATACAAACTACATCGGCTGCTGTCCTTACAGCTTTGTTTTT
>JAISDD010000068.1 GCA_031265005.1 Syntrophomonadaceae bacterium
TGCGGGCAGGATGCCGGAAAACCGCGAAAAAGCCTTGCCGGATACCGGTTCATCCCCTTTGTCGGTCACGCGAAACAGGCGGTATTCAAAATCAATGGCGTCAAACACGATATCCTCGCCGGAATCAAAATCGGCCGTGTTCACCAACATAATGTGCGGTCTGTCATAGGAATAAAATTCTCCGTCGGGTATTTCGCCGTAAGGCCCGGGAAACACCAAGCCGATCGGGCCGTTCAGCATACTCATCGGAAGACCCGTTTCACTCGGCGAGGTCCAAGCCTCATCGACGGCTCGCCTGACCAACACGTTGCGTTCTGCGGCACCCCATTTTACCGAGTATCCAAAAGGCTCGACGGCATAGCTCACGGGAATATACGTTCTTCCGGCGATAATCGTTGCCGAAGTGTCGATCTCGTACAATTCACCGTTCAGCCAAGCCTTGCCGTCTATTTCAAACCTGAGCGCCGTATCGTTCAACGTAACGTTTACGATTCTGCCTGCCGCGTCGTATTCCACGATTGCCCCCAGTGTCTCGAGCGTTTTTCTGACCGGCGCCTGCACGCGGCTGTTCCCGTCAATAAAAGGCGCGCCGAAACCATCCGCCTCGGAATACGGAACGTCGATGCCGTCTATGCTGATGGAAACATCCCGGGCCGCGAACACAGGCGTCGAAAACACAACGGCCATGGAAACAACAACCGCCGCAACCGGGAAAATGCAAATCAAAAGCCGTTTCGTTCGCGCAAAAAACTTAAATGCTACCATAGATACCACCATTCGTATGATCACTGCAATATCGATTAACACCACTCTATCGTAACTTGAAAACTTCGTCAACAGCTTTCTCAGTAAGCCTATAGTTTCTCTCTGAAGGCAAGCGCATTATTTTAAATAGAAACAAATCCCCTATCATTGAAGCAATCAGCGGTTGCTCTTATTGTTCGCCATTAACCCTACCTATGCCAGACTTTGTGAGGATGCGTTTCAGGCTGAATATCGCCTCCGTATTGCCCGGCGCTGTTCTCGCTGCCCGCGCCGCCGTGGTGTCTCTCCCCGTGAGCGTTTATAAGTTCGCGGATTTCGCCTATGCTGTGTTCCGCACACTCCTCAAACGTGGCAGTTGGGGCAACCTCTTGCAGTTCCATTATGGCGAGATATTTTGCGGGAGTCAAGTGATGTCCGTGAGCGGCGTTCATCACTTCAACGTCCACAGGAAACAAGTCGGTTTCCGCGCTGATGTGGTGGTCTGAAAGCGACGAAGTTACGACGCCCGCAAGCGTATCAAGCAGGTTGGATTCGTAGTCTCTATCGCCGCCCACCTGCACAGTAACGGACACAATCCCGTTATCAGAAAGATAGCCCTCCGAAATGAACGCATTCATCAAAATTTGAACGGCATCCTTGTAAGTCTTGTTCTTTACATTGATGGTTTTGAGAATCTCCGAACCGTCGTCGTTATAGGCGGCGGTATCAATTACGAAGCCTAAACGGTTGACCGCGAAGCCAACGGACGGATTTACGTCAAAATCTATGTGTACTGTCGGTATGGAGTAAACCGAAAAGCCTCCAGCTACTAAGAACAAAATGAACGCAGCGCATACAGCGGCGAGTTGGGGACGAAAACGTAAACCGCCGCGTTCGCGTTTGCTGATTTCCGCCCGCAAAAAATCGGCGGTCTTACGCTTCAGCGCATCATCAGCGCGTACTTTATCTAGCGCGTTACGCAGTTCATTTTCCAAGCGTCTCACCCCCAAGCATTTCTTTCAGTCGTTTCCGCGCCCGGCTGAGCCAAGTGTATATCGTGTTCTCATTTTTGCCGAGCGTTTTCGCGATTTCAATCGCCGAGTAGCCCTCATAATAGTGCAGATAAATCACATCGCGGTATTTTTCGGACAGTGTTAGAACGGCGCTCAACACCTCGGCTTCCTGTTCCTGCAAGTAAAAAGGTTCGGCTGTTAGTTCGTCAAACGAAGTTACTTTCTTGCGGAAGAAGTTCTTTATCATGTCCTTGCAAGCGTTCACGGCAACGCGAATAAGCCACGCCTTTTCGTGAGCGTCGCTTTCAAACTGGAGGTCTCGGAGAAGGTATTTCATAAACACCTCTTGGAACACATCCTCCGCGTCCGCGTAGTTTTTCAGGTGGATAAAGCAAATGCGGCGAACCGTGTCCGCGTATAGTTCAAGAGCACGGTTCGCCTCGGCTTCGCTCCGCATAGGCAATTTCCCCCTTTTAGTGGTGGCCTCCGCTCTTGTGACAGCCGTAGCCACCATTGTTCGTATGCGGCAGGCACTCCACGCCGTTATGCGTGTGGTTACCGTTTTTCGTGCAATTCTTGACGGTGCAGATTTGATGATAGTCGTGCCCATCGCCTATGTAATGCCCACCGCAGAGAACGCCGTCGTGATAGTGGCTGCCGGCGATGTTGCAGTTCTCGACCGCGCATAGGGCGGTCTGGCTTACCGCGCCGCCGCCGTGGGCGAACGCCGTCAGTGGCAGAGCTGCAAGCAGCGCGAGCGAAAGCGCGATTCCCGATACGATTTTCTTCATAGTGATTCCCTCCTTAATCGTGATTTGGGGTTTCTAATACGAATACGATTGAAGAATACGAATCCTTTCAACGGCGAAAGAAAAATTTTATTTTTTCCAAACCGCCATAGGGATTTTACCCGCGATTCGTATTTATTCGCAATTCTCGAAACCTATCGTCGTTAGGATTATCGCGTATTCCTCAGCGGCAAACTCTCTTTTCGGAGCAAACCCCCAAATACGGTATAAACCAACGCCGAACTTCGCCGTTCCTCGAAATTTCTTGGTGAAACTCATCGGGAGGATTCCCATTGACTTTACCACACACCGCATCTCAGGCGGCGAGGGGCTGCTGATTGCCGGAGGAAGCCGTGAAGCAAATGGACGGAAAGGCGCTAAGCGCAGTACCTACAATTAAGAAGTATAGAAAATATAAGTGTTATCGTGTTGGAAGTATCCCTAAGGGACGACCAATATATTATTATATCAAATAATTTTGATATAATATTCGCAGAGTAATAGCGCCTGAGGGCAGATTACAAGGTAATGTCTGCTCTTTCTTAGGCGCTACTCAACCATAAAATCTTCGGAATGGAAATCCGAATAGTAGCGGCCTGATTGCGCCGTGAATTTCAAAACGCAATAATCAGGGTCGGTAACTCCTTTGGAGTAGTATATGCTATCACCTTCCCGCCAAATCATTTCTTTGCTTGCCGCGTCCTCCAGAACTTCCATCGTGCCTTTCAGCATAGCGCCGCGAAAAAAACGCTTATCGAAGAAATAGATACAAGCGTTTGGATTGGCGCGGTATTGCGCCGCCCGCATGGACGAAGTATTGGTTGTGAACCAGAAAAATTTAATCCCTTCGCGCTTTCTGGGGGGCAGCATGGCTTTTGTGTTTGGAAATCCATCGCCATCAACGGAACTAATCAAAGAAACGCTCTGCCTGTCGATCATATTCCCAATCGTCTGAACCGCGTCACGCATCATAGAAATCACCTCCATAAGCTAAATTATATGGCGGTAAGGAACAATAGTAAATTACCCACTTTTTTGTGGGTATAGATTATTCAATGAGCCCATTCGCTTTGAGAATATCGTCCATGCCGTTCTCTTTCATAAGGTCAATCCCTACGCTCTGCATGATAGTAACAGCTTCCAAAATTTTCTTGCCGCGCTCGGTAAGGCTATATTCCACTTTCAGAGGATAGCCTTCAAATGTGTGCTTTGCCACCATGCCAAAATCTGTCAATTCTTTTAAGTGTTCAAGCAGCATCTTTTGAGTGATTCCGATAATATCTTTTTCAAGCCGCGCTAAAGACATCGCGCCTTTTCCTAGTTGCCACAATATGATTGGTTTCCATTTGCCTTTTGTAATATCATGCGTCAATTCCAAAGGGCAAGTATATTTATCGCGTATTTTCAATGTGTTCACCTGCAATTCTGCTAATGCTTAAACAAACGAAGAATACCGGACTTCAACCAGCGGCTTGCCTATTTCAAGAATTTGTTGAGCGCCATCAAGCGTAAAGCCATGCTTTTCATAGAATTTCCGCGCCCGTATATTATCCTGCAATACCCAAATGACAATCCTCTTAAAGCCGAGTTCTTTCAATCTATCTAAACAAAATTCTACTGCTTTATGCGTAGCCAAAGTTCCCCAAAAGTCGGGGTGAAAATATATTGAGTATATTTCGCCTTCTGTTTCGTCCATGTTTTCCTCATAATTTTTATACAATGACCCTATTCCAGCCGGAATATCATCGACTTTGAAAAGATAGTATTCTTCTGGATTTGTGGTAATGACTTTTTGAAAAATGGCGGCTCGTTTCTCCGGCAGGAAATCATCAACGACGTTATCAGGGATAATACC
This sequence comes from Syntrophomonadaceae bacterium, assembly GCA_031265005.1. Classification (GTDB taxonomy): domain Bacteria; phylum Bacillota; class Syntrophomonadia; order Syntrophomonadales; family Syntrophomonadaceae; genus JAISDD01. Next base: position 4,401 of record JAISDD010000068.1, read on the forward strand.
GCGATATGCGGCTTGCCATGATTTGGAATGGATAAATCCCATGTCACTGACGCAATCAACGGTCGCTCTTATTGCCTGAAATTTCACCCTTAACCCTCCCTATGCTGGACTTTGTGCGGATACGTTTCAAGCGGCGAGGGACTGCCGCGTGACTTAATCTTGCTTTTCTATAACAATATATGCCTGTCCAACAGGACTGGTTCCCATAGCGCAAGCTGAAATATGTTTTACTGTCCAACCTTTTTCCAGATAATCATTTACCGTTTCCAAGCCATCATCAGCTTTTGCCCCAAGCATTTTTACAGTGCTGACAATCCATAACACTTTCTCCATTGTTTCTACACTCCCTCTCATCAAATCATAAATAATCCCCCGTTGCTCATCGCCCGGCCATTTCCGCGAGGTGCGCGGCAGCTTCTCTGTGAAGTATTTGTTTCGCTGTTGCCCTATTGCGTAAGCTGTAATAATTTTTTCGTAGTATTCGCGTTTCTTATGGTTACGTTATCGTAAACAGCCGTGCCGACTATTCTTAACCAGCGTGTTTTTGAAAATGTTTTTATCGGAGCGGACCAAAAAATAACTTGTCCGTAATAATCAATTTGCTCATACTCCGGCTTAAATTCGCCTACTTGTTCAATCACAGTTTCAGGCGTAGAAGGGTATAATACGAAAATCGCGTTATGCTTTGTTTCGCCGTCTGTGCCCCACCAATCCGGCGCGTTCCGCAGAGCGGCGGATAAATCTTTAGCGGATATGATCGCGACAGGTATACTTAATTGAAATTCAGCCATTATCAAATTTTCGCAAGCCTTTTTCAGCTTTATCTCACTGTCAATGTCACCGGAAAAAATAACATTACCGCTGTTGATGTAAGTCTTTACATCTGCAAAACCATTTTCCTCAAACGCCATTTTAAGCTCCGGCATAGATATTTTGTTTTTCCCGCCTACGTTTATTCCTCGCAACAAAGCAATATATTTTTCCATGAAAAACCTCTTTATTATTACAATGTGAATGAAATAATGACCTGATTTTACCACAAGGGAAATGGGTGATTTAAATACGATCCATTTTTCAACTAACCCACTTGTATAAAGTCCGCCCATTCGCAGGGATAGGTTGAATAATTCGCGTTCCAATAGTGTATTTGCTCAATATACTACTCTTTTCGTTTTTCCACGGGCTCTTTACATTCGTTAACACCATATCGTCTGATAATTGCCGTCAAATCATAAACAGGAAATCCGATTGCATGACCGTTGGCATGAACCACTCCGCAAGCCTGACCAATTGCGTGACACAAAGCAATATCTTCAAGAGAATTGATTTCTTTTGCCACAGCATGAACCTGTAAAATTGCCCGCTTTGCAAAAGGCATCTTCACTTTGCCCGATGCCCAATCCTTTGTCGCTGTTACCGCTTCTTCAAAGCGTTTTTCGCCCGGATGACGTACGGTTAGTTTTTGAACGGCTTCGTCAGCGAATTCAAGCGCCCACAAGACCATTGTTCTATGGTTTTGTTCCTGTATCAGATATATTAAGTCCTGCAAAAATTCACTATCCTTTGCAAAGAGGATTTGGTTTTTTCTTCTTATTCTACCTTGTACTTCATCAATCCACTCCATACTTTACATCCTTTCACCATCCTCGTTGCGTTCCTCACAGGCAAGAACTAAGCGTCCCCTCGTTCCTCACATGGTTAATGCCTTAAATCACGGAAGATCATTGTCTATATTTATCGCGTATTTTCAATTTGTTCCCCCTGCAATTTTGCTAATTTTTAAACAAGAAAAGAATACCGGACTTCAACCAGCGGCTTGCTTACTTCAAGAATTTGTTGAGCACCATCAAGCGTAAAGCCATACTTTTCATAGAGTTTCCGTGCCCGTATATTATCCTGCAATACCTAAATGATAACCCTCTTAAAGCTGAGTTCTTTCATCGCGCTATATCGCCGCCATGAAACGCGCACTCAAAGACTGCGCCGCCTTTAAAAAATATTTCTTCGTACCCATAAAACCAGTGAATATCACCCTTGATAGTGCATTTGTAAGAATAATCTCCATTCGTGTGTTCCAACGGCCCCCGGAAAGGATATTCCTCCGATACAAGCAGCAAGGTTTCTCTCAGAAAATCATCGGAGAAATTGTCAGAAAGCACCCTGCCGATATAGTTCATCGACCAAAAAGGGAAGCCGCCCTCCCACAGCGCTTCCTCTCCAGCAAACTTTGTCCCTCCCAAATATGTGTCAATGTATTTAAGCGAACCTTCCGCGTAATGTAAATCGTGCGAGTTTGGTCTTGATGAATATGCTTCGGCCCCTTTCCCGGCACAGGTAGCTTTTTTAGCCCGGATTAAAAAATCAACCACATTTTTATCCATTTTGTAAACCTCATTAAAACGTAATAATAGCAACCGTTCGCTAACTTCCAAAAATAGTATAGCACAAAATCGCGGACCATTCCATGAAAACATTCAAGCCTCTTTGCGGTCAAAAGTCGCTTCCTATGGGCTTTTCACATAGATAAACGCACTCCAAAATCTAAAAGCAAAGGAGATTTTCATATGGGCAACAACAAAGTTATGGTTATCGTGTCCCCGGCGCGTTTAACTATAGCTCTCCATTCCCTCGGTATAACCAAGAAGTGCGGACAGTACGCCCGCATCTCTGCCGCTCATTGTGTAAAATCTCCTTCCGCTGCATTGTTTTTTCCAAGCGCCAACAGCCCGGCTCAACTGTTTTCTCAGTCAAGCCGGGCTGTTTTCCTGAACAGGCTGTTTTTGTTTAGGTCATCTCTCCCACAGAAGCACGGCGTTTTCCGCTAACTTCACGAACTCCTCGTCGTCCGCGGAAACCAAATCTCTGAAATCGCCGTCAAGGTAGTAGACGGCGGAAATTTCAGGATTCCCCGTTTCTGTAAACGGGCCGACCGTTAATTCTCCATCGCTGATGTTAATGTCGAACACCTTGTCGTCGCTGCCGTCGGGTACACGAAGGGAAAAACCTCCATTGCCGCCTAAGTCGGCCATAATTGCCCAACCAATCGAAAATTGGATCTGCGCCTGGTCGGTCACTTTGGCGAAGTGCCGCGTCCAAAACGTCCCCGTATAGTT
>JAISDD010000168.1 GCA_031265005.1 Syntrophomonadaceae bacterium
AGCTGGGTATGAAAAATCCCGATATGAATGTAGCGCTGACTATCCCGGTAAATATGATAGAAAAAAATAGCGCCGTAGATGAAGATGACGATTATTTGGAGCAGGATGCGCCAATGAAACCGCTGGAAAAGTTTTATTCAGCTTTGTTATTGCTTTCAGATAAAAGTCAGTGATATGAGGTGTGAGAGGTATGAAAAATACTAATTTGCTTATAAGAAAGCGTATTGCCACGCTTTCTTTGTTATTTACCATCGCTTTTATGTTACTGGGGAGCCGTTTGTTTTGGGTGCAATTTGTAAACGGAGAGACTTTGGCTGAACAAGCGCAAGATATGAGGATGCGCGATATTCCAGTGGAGGCTAAAAGAGGGATTATCTATGATAGAAATGGCAGGGAACTGGCGATATCTGTCAGTGTAGACTCGATTTACGCCAATCCTTCCGAAATTAAAGCGGGCGACCCGGAAAATACCGTTGCGCAGTTAGCGGCTATTTTGGGAATGAATGAAGATGTGGTTTTACAAAGAATAACTCAGAATAGCGGCTTCGTATGGCTGCAAAGACAAGTAGACACCGATAAATCTCAAAAAATTAAAGATTTGAATATTAAAGGCATAGGTTTAACTGAAGAGAGCCGGAGAGAATATCCGAAAGGGTCTTTAGCCAGCCATATCTTAGGAATAGCGGGAATGGATAACATAGGGTTAGAAGGCGTAGATTTTTATTACAATGACTTAGTAGGCGGGGAACCAGGGAGGATTGTAATAGAAAAAGACGCTAAAAACCGCGATATACCAGAAGCTGTTCACGAATATATATCTCCGATCGAAGGCGCGGATTTGGTGTTGACTATTGATGAAACTATCCAATTTATTGCGGAAAGAGAATTGGATAAGATGATGGAGGAGAGAAAGCCGAAAAAGGCTACGGCGATTGTTATGGACCCGGCGACTGGTGAAATACTTGCTTTAGCGTCTAGGCCGAATTTTGACCCTCTTACCTTCAAGGATTTCCCTGATGAAAATAGAAGGAATTTTGCTATCAACGACATTTATGAACCTGGGTCGACTATGAAGATAATAACAGCGGCTATGGCTCTTGAAGAGAAAATGGTCAACAGAGACAGCCATTTCTATTGTCCAGGGTTTATAAAAGTGGGGGATAAGATCATAACCTGCGCTGATAATAAAGCCCATGGCAGTCAAACTTTTGCCCAGATTTTAGAAAACTCATGCAATGTAGGGTTTGTACAGCTGGGTCAGAGTTTAGGGGCGGATAGATACTACAAATATTTGAATGATTTTGGTTTTGGGCAAACAACTGAAATAGATTTGCCGGGGGAGGCGTCCGGTATTCTAAGAAATAGCCAGGATGTAACGATGTTGGATTTATCCACTATGGCGATGGGCCAAACAAATGCTGTAACCGCGATACAGCTTATTACTGCTGTTTCCGCGGTCGCCAATGAAGGAAAATTGATGAAGCCCCATTTGTTAAAAGAAGTCAAGGATGCTAACGGGAATATTATTAATTCTGTTGAACCGCAGATAGTTAAGCAAGTTATTTCACCGGCCACCGCGGCGGAACTTTCTTTGATACTGGAAGGAGAAGTCATTAACGGAACTGGTAAAAATGCTTATATAGAAGGGTATCATGTGGGCGGGAAAACCGGCACGGCACAGAAAATAAAACCAGGCGGAGGTTACTTACCCAATGAATATATTGTTTCTTTTATAGGTTATGGCCCGGTGCAGAATCCTCGTTTGGCCTGCGCGGTGGTCGTGGACGCGCCGCAAGGGTATCCATATTACGGGAGTTGGGTGGCGGCGCCGGTTTTCAAAGCAATTATGCTGGATTCTTTCCACTATTTGAATGAACCGATGCATAAAACTGATCCAGATAAGCAAACGATAGAAGATAGCCAGTTCTTGGTGCCTGATGTTGTTAATTTCCCAATCGACGAAGCGATAGCAACTGTAAAAGAACGGGGCTTTAATGTCAAAATTTCCGGTAGTGGCGATTTAGTTTGGCAACAGACTCCTAGGCCTTTAGTGAAATTAAATAAAGGGGCGGAAGTGGTTTTAAGTTTATCACCTACCAGCCAAATTACTCAAGGACAGGTTACCATACCGGACTTACAAGGTAAATCAATGAAAGAAGTAGCGAAAATATTGTCTGATTTACAATTGCATTTGCTTCCGGAAGGGTACGGGCTGTCTTATGAGCAAATCCCTGCTCCTGGAGTAGTAGTATCAACAGGTTCCAGTATTACTGTAAAATTTCAAGCTATCGATTATTAGAGTTCTTTGGAATGTAATTTTATACTATTCTCAATTTAGATTACGCCCAAAATCTTTGGGCGGGCTGTGGAAAATACCCCTGCGGGGTACGAGATAGTATTAGATGAAAGTTAATTTATGTAAACGAAATACTGAAGGGAGGTTTTCTTGTGCGTTTGGATATCTTACTGGAAAATATAAAATATAGTTGTACGGGTTTAATAAATGATTGTGATATTAAAGGAATTGCTTACGATTCCCGTAAAGTAAAGGACGGTTATCTGTTCGTTTGCATAAAGGGGATCCAGAATGACGGACACGATTATGCCGATCAGGCCGTCAAAAACGGCGCGGTTGCTATTTTAAGCGAAAAGATATTGTCTTCATGGCCCGCCGGAATTATTTCTGTAGTAACTAATGATACCAGAAAAGCGCTATCTGTTTTAGCCGCGAATTTTTACGGAAAACCTTCTGAGAGAATTAAAGTCGTAGGAGTAACTGGAACCAACGGCAAAACTACAGTTACACACATGATAAAAGCAATTTTAGAAGAAGCAGGAGAAAAAACGGGAATAGTGGGGACTTTATATTCCAAGATAGGCGAGGAAGAGAATGATTTAGGCCTTACGACTCCTGAGTCTTTAGAACTGGAAGAATTTTTAGCGAAATGTGAACAGCAAAACGCTCGGTATATGGCTATGGAAGTATCTGCTCACGCTATTTATATGCGGCGGGTAGATAATGTAAATTTTTACTGTGCTGTATTTACTAATCTTAGCCGGGACCATTTGGATTTTTTTAACAATATGGAAGAATATCTAGCGGCTAAATTAGGTTTTATTAAAATGTTGTCAGATCAAAACGGCGGTTTTGGCGTTATTAACGCTGATGACACATACAAGGACGATTTTATAAATGCTGCAAACGTACCATGTTATACTTATGGGTTTTCAAAAGAAGCTATAGTAAGGGCGGAGCAATTGATAATGGGTAAGAATGGCACAGAGTTTGTAGTTGCAATAGGGCAGAAATATCTTCATATAAAAATGAGTTTGATAGGCAGATTTAACGTTTACAATGCTCTCGCGGCGATTACTTTCGCTTGGCAGGCGGGAATTGATTTTAAAATAATAAAAAAGGCTTTGGCCAATTTTCGCGAAGTAGCGGGACGTTTTGAAAAAGTCGATAAGGGGCAGGATTTCACTTTGGTGGTGGATTATGCTCATACTCCTGATGGTTTGGAAAATATTCTGAAGACTGCTAAAGAAATTGCGCTGGGCAGAATTATTACCGTGTTTGGATGCGGCGGCAATCGCGATGCAGGTAAAAGGCCGCTGATGGGAGAAATAGTCGCTAGATGGAGTGATTTTACGATAATAACTTCAGATAATCCGCGTGATGAAGAACCGGCGGATATAGTAAATGAAATCGTCACTGGGGTTAATGAAGTGGCCAATTCCCGTTACGCTATAATATTAGACCGGCAGGAAGCTATACATCATGCAGTTAACCTGGCCAAAAAGGATGATTTTGTGGTAATAGCTGGGAAAGGGCATGAGACTTATCAGATAATCAAGGGAGAAAAAATCGCTTTTGACGACCGAAAAGTAGCGGCTGAGTTTTTGGAAAGGTTAATATGATGAAGCTTACATTGGGATATGTATGCGATAAAACAGGAGGAGCTTTGCTAGCTGGGGATCCGG
>JAISDD010000176.1 GCA_031265005.1 Syntrophomonadaceae bacterium
AAATACTCTCATCAAACTTTGCGCAGTCGAATAATCAGCTAAATTAGAATGATGTCCCGCTTGAGGGGGCAGCACCAATACAGGTCTTTTTCTGGGATCTCTGCGCGGAGAAGGGAAAAAGCGCAATTTCAAAGTTTGGTTTTCATAAACCACTTCATTTTCCGTCGCCCAAATAGGCCCTGCGTTTTCAACCTCATGAAGCGTATCAAAAAATTTATAAACATTTTCTAAATTTTCCCAATAAGGGGAAAATGTTTCGCGGACATTATAAAATCCTTCTATAAAAAAGTTTTGATAATCTTTGTAAATATCCAAACAACCTTTATACCAGTTTTCCATATCCTTGCTGTCAAACATAAAATCAGGCCCCTCCCTTAACATCATCATTTTCGGCTTCAATATATCCTTGTTTCATGATTTCTTCGTATATTTCCTGCGTTAATAATTTATATTTACTTTCTTCAGTAGTATAGTAATAAATCTTATCATTTATTATGCTGGGAGAATAAGCGTCTTTTTTATAAGTACTGAGCATATCCAACAAAATCTTTTCCTGCGGTAATTTTTCCACTATCCTGATAAAAACCGGCTGGGCGTGTGCAGGTATTTTTCTATTTATATAATCAACGAAATTAGCCCAATTCAGTTTTTCATTTTCCAATAATTTTATGGCCGCCATACCGCAGCGCCCCTCATGACCTGGTATTTTTACGCTGTAGACGCATACATCCTCAACAGGTCCCATAAATCTTGCTATTACATCTTCAACTAATTGTATTGAAACGGTCTTGCCTTTCCATCTGTAAGCCTGCCCTAAACGGTCAATAAAAGATATTTCATCATCTTCATGCAGTTTAACCAAATCATAAGTATTTAAATAAGAATCTCCTGGAACTAAAGCGTTATTAACCAATTTTAATTGACTGGCTTCCGGGTCGCCGACATAACCGGTAAAAGTATTGTACCCATTAACCGCGCACAGTAAAACCCCGTTTTCTCCCACATTACAAGGAATAACTCTTCCTTCTTCATTTCGAAAAACATTGCCGCTGTCCAAGTCGCAGCGTACAACTTCTCCTTGGCGAATGCCTCCCAAATTCAAGGTTCCGCAAATACCCGGATGTTCAAGATAATTTATAAAAAATCCGACATTTTCAGCCGTTCCATAAACTTCAATAATATGGTCAATATCGAAACGCTCCCGGAACGGTTCTTGCAGTTCTTTGTTTATACCATTACAGATCGCGACCGCCAAAGAGTTATTTTTATCATGTTCACTCAGCGGCTTACTGAACAGATAACGGTACATTTCCCCGACTCCTACAAAATAATCCGCTTGGTAGCGATTAATATCTTCCCAGAACTGCTCTACCGAAAATCTTTCTTTTAAAACCATTGTACTGCCGCTGGCCAGCATACTGCTTAAACACACATTCAGCCCCGCGTTTAAATACAACGGCAAACATGTATATTGTATGCGGTCAGCGTTCATATGGCAAAAGAGGCACGACTGATGTCCCACTAATAATGTGCGTTTATGCTGTATGGGAACAGCTTTTCGCGGTCCATAATTGCCGGAAGTATATATATAGGCCAGAACATCCTCACTATTGATATCTTTGGTGAAAGAAGGGTTTTGATCGCTTACTTCAGCCACCAGCGAATTCAGCAATTCCTTTTTATAAGCCGTATCCTGCGGTTCAGCGTCGTTAACTACCAAAACTCTGCTGGGAGCACGCAATCTTACAATTCCAGTGATGCTATCATAAAGCCCTAGCAACTCATGGGCAATAATAATAGCTTTCGCCTCTACGATATTGATTCCTTGAGCCAGAACAGCTCCTTTTAATTCAAAGTTAATTAAAGCGGCGGCAACTCCGATTTTGCTCAAGCCTAGCAGGATAAAAAGAAATTCCGGGCTATTCGGCATCATCAAGGCTACAATGTCGCCTTTAACAAAACCCTGTTCTGAAAAATAGTTGGCATAACGATTCGCCTTGCGGTTAAAATCATCATAGGTATATTCGCGGCCTGAAAAAATAACGGCAGTGTGATTAGGACAGCTCTCAGCTTGATGTTCAAGCAACAAGCCCATAGAATACTGATGCGGTAAGCACAAATCTTGTACTTTTTTCAAATGATATTTCAATATTTCTTCTTTTTGCATATCAACATCTCGATTCTTCAAAATTTTTAAACCATATATTCCATTTACTAATATAAAAACACAAAGTTAGTTTTGGGGTTAAAAATAGCGGATTTATAAACAGCTGAAAATTTAGCGCGCAAATAGAATTTCTTTAGTTTATTATCGTTAATAAACCCTTTTTTCTGTAATATTTTAAAAGAACATTATCTGATACAAACATAATATTTCCTAAAAACGCACAGATAAACGAGCTATCCGCTCATTTACCTTTATACACTTTATTTATCAATTTGTGAATAATAAATTTAAAAATATCCTTTACTTACAAACCGATTAGAAAAAACGCGGAAATGAGATAGTTAAATATTATATATAGTTCATGATATAATTTATGTGTATCATCATTGATAATATGCGAGAATTAATAATAATTCATGATCAGTGGAACCGAAAAACTACTGCTGAATTTTATGAATTTACATTTTGATTTTAGGAGGAGCAGTGCAAGATTCTTTAACCGCCAAAAACCGAATCGATATTCTCGGTTGTTGTATAGATAAGGTAACTATGGAACAAGCTTTGGAGACTATCGAAAAACTGGTGCAAAATAAACAACCCGCGCCGATTGTAACTTTAAACGCTGAAATAATATACAGAGCTTATAAAGATCAAAATCTGCGCCGAGTCATCAATCAGGCGGCTTTAATAACTCCTGACGGAATTGGGGCGGTATGGGCCGGTAAAATATTGGGACATCCTTTTCCCGAACGGGTCGCCGGAATAGATTTGTTTTATTCTATCTGTAAACGCGCCGTTGAAAAAAAATGGAGGATTTTTCTCCTGGGGGCGAGTCCAGGCATAGCGGAAATGGCCGCTGAAAAAATGAGAGCTGATTTTGCAGGAGTAAATATTTGCGGGGTTCAAGACGGATATTTTAAAACGGAAACGATACCTTACATCATTGAACAAATTAACAATTCGCGCCCGGATATTTTAGCGGTAGGATTGGGTTCTCCGAAACAGGAATACTGGATTTCTAAATATAAAGACCAAATAAACGTCTCCGTATTTATTGGGCTTGGAGGAAGTTTCGACGTAATAGCCGGAATAAAAAAACGAGCGCCGGGCTGGATTATAAGACTCAATTTAGAATGGCTGTATCGTTTAATAAAAGAGCCTAGCCGCTTTAAAAGGCAACTGGCTTTGCCTTTATTTGCCTGGACGGTATTTAAATACCGCTTTCACGCTAAGCCCAGCGACTAATATTTTAATAACGAGGAGAGATAAAGCGTGCAGCAGGGGAAGATATTTGCTTTAGACATCGGCACCAGAAAAATCGTCGGCTTGGTAATGGAAAAAACTACGGACGGATATACGGTTCTGGGCAGTGAGATGATCGAACACCAGACCAGAGCTATGCTGGACGGGCAAATTCATGATGTAGAAGCAATAGCCCGAACGATAAGGACGAT
>JAISDD010000021.1 GCA_031265005.1 Syntrophomonadaceae bacterium
ATTTGGAATGCCCGGCACCCCATAATAAACGAATACGACATAACTTTGGCCCAAAAAAGCAGCGCCTTAGACTCGCTTAAAGCGGTAATGGTTTCCGATACGCACTTAGGCTGGATCAACCGGCAAGCACAGCTGGACGGCATGGTACAGCGCATCAACGCCCTAAACCCCGACATAGTTTTTATGGCGGGAGATATTCTGGACGAAGGCATCGACCCTTCTTTCAGCCAAAGCATCATTTCTTCTTTAAGCAATATCAAAGCGCCTTTAGGTATATACGCTGTGTTAGGGAATCATGAATATATAAGCGGCCAGCAGGTTCAATTCTCTTCGTTTTTAGGGCAAGCAGGCATTCACGTTTTACGCGACGAATGGATAATGCTGGACCGCTCCCTGTACATTATAGGCCGCGACGATGCGTCCAGCTCCAGGTTTTGGCTTTCTGGAAACCGCCGTAAAAATGTAGACGACTTGACAGCGGAAATAGACGCCGCCCAATTGCCGGTAATACTGCTGGACCACCAGCCGGTCGAGTTGGTTTCAACCGGCAATACAGCTGTCGATTTACAATTTTCCGGCCATACCCACCGCGGACAGCTCTTTCCCAATAATCTGATAACCGCGAAATTATTCGCTCAAGACTGGGGCTATTATAAACAAAACTCTTTTCAGGCCATAGTTTCTTGTGGATATGGAACCTGGGGACCGCTTCTGCGTATCGGCAGCCCTTCGGAAATCGTCGTAGCCAACATTAAATTCAGCCCCGAGCAGTGATTTTTTTACTCCGTTCCCAGTTTTTATTTACTCACGCTTTTTTGCGCTTTCGACCAACTGTCTTTTAAAGAAACAATACGGTTAAAAATCAAGCCTTCGGCGCTGTCCGCCCGTGATTCCAGATAAAAATACCCCTGACGCAAAAACTGACAATGCCGGCCTTTCATTTCAGTTACTCCCGGCTCGATTCTAGCGGAAGTAATTGTTTGCAACGAATCCTTGTTGATCAAATCTTTCACATCCGCGTTATCCAGTTCAGCATCCGGGTCTTCAGCTAAAAACAAATGTTCGTAAAGCTTCACTTCAGCTTTAAGCGCGTGAGCAGCCGCTACCCAATGAGAGGTGCCTTTCACTTTACGCCCGCTGGCAGGGCCTCCACTTTTAGAATCTGGGTCATAAGTGCATTGCAGTTCGGTTATTTCACCTTTTTCATTCTTCAGCACCTGTTCACATTTAATTATATAAGCGCTCTTTAAGCGCACCTCGCCGCCAGGCCGCAAACGGAAAAATTTTTTCGGCGGGTTTTCCATAAAATCTTCCTGCTCAATATATATTTCCCGGGAAAAGGGGATTTTTCTGCGCCCCATATCGGGATTTTCAGGATTATTTTCTGTTTCCAGCCATTCCACCAGGTTTTCCGGATAATTGACGATAACAATTTTTAAAGGCTTCAATACAGCCATGATACGAGGCGCTGTTTTATTCAAATTTTCTCTTATACAATGCTCCAGCAGAGCTATATCTACCATGCTGTTGCGTTTTGCCACTCCGATCCTTTCGCAAAAATCTCTGATAGCTTCCGGAGTATAACCCCGGCGGCGTAACCCGGATATGGTCGGCATTCTCGGATCATCCCAGCCGGTAACCGCTTTTTCTTCCACTAATTCCCTCAGTTTTCGTTTACTCATGACCGTATGAGTAAGATTCAAGCGGGCAAATTCAATTTGTTTGGGCAGAAAAGTAACCGCGCGGGGATATTCCTCTTTCGGCAAAGCTGCCAGCACCCAGTCATATAAAGGACGGTGGTCTTCAAATTCCATAGTGCATATCGAATGGGTAACCCCTTCAAAAGCGTCTGACAACGGATGCGCGTAATCGTACATGGGATAAATACACCAATCGTTCCCAGTTCTATGATGCGCGGCATGAAGGATACGGTATAACACCGGATCTCTAAGATTTATATTGGGAGAAGCCATATCGATCTTGGCGCGCAGCACTTTACTGCCGTCTTCATACCGTCCTTCTTTCATCTCCTGAAATAAACGCAAATTTTCTTCCACGCCGCGTTGCCGGTACGGGCTTTCCTGTCCGGGCTCCGTTAAAGTCCCGCGGGTATCCCTGATTTCCTGCGCGCTAAGCTCACATACAAAAGCTTTTCCTGCTTTTATAAGTTTTACCGCATATTCATATAAACGCCCAAAATAATCGGAAGCGTAGAACAAACGGTCATCCCAGCTAAATCCTAACCACTCCACATCTTCCTTAATAGCGTCTACAAACTCAACCTCTTCTTTACTGGGGTTAGTATCGTCAAAGCGCAGATTACATAAGCCCTCATTATGCAGCGCCAAGCCAAAATTCAGACAAATAGATTTAGCGTGTCCTATATGCAAATATCCATTTGGTTCCGGCGGAAAACGGGTGTGTATCCGCACCCCGCAAATATTTTTTGACAAATCCTCATTAACTATATTTTGAATAAAATTGCTCCCTGTTTCTATCTCCCTTTTATTTGGCTCCTTTGTCCCCTCATCAGGCTTTTCCAAAGCTGTTACCGCCTCCTCTAATCAACCTTTAAACGCGCGTTCCCACCTTATCATTATTATAAAAATCTTAAACCTCCGCCGTTTCATCTATAAAGTTACCGCTTAACAAATACGTTTTACCCCGCGCTTACCCAAGTTTTCCTCAGCAGGATTTTTTTAAACCTTAACATCTTTTGCCCCATAGAGCAAACTTTATTCATTATTATTACAACTGAGCAAGGGTTCTCCATGAAGCTGAGCTTCCCGCGCATATTTCATCGTTTACCGCTTAAAACGGCCTTTTCTCATAATTGGCCTGACCAATGTTTCACGTGAAAATATAAAGGAGATTTTTTAATGGTGGTACGGTTCTCCCTTTAATATTTTATAACTGCGATATATCTGCTCGGCCAATATCAATACGGCCATCTGATGAGGAAAAGTCAGCGGCGAAAAAGACCATGCATAATCGGCCCGTTTTATGATTTTTTGCGATAATCCCCAAGCGGCGCCGACGACAAAGTTAACGCGGTTTTTGCCGCTTTGTCCCCAGCCGTCTATTTTTTCAGCTAATTCCAGCGAGTTCAGTTCCTGGCCTTGAAGCTGCAAAGCAATAAGCAATTCATCTTTTTTTATTAAACTTAAAACCCGTTCCGCTTCTTTGTCTAATAAACGTACCAATTCACCTTCATCGGCCTTGGTATCGATTTTTTCTTCCAATCCGTCTAAAAATTCCATCTTAACATACGGGCGCAAGCGTTTTAAGTACTCTTGTAAACCGCTTATGTAAAAAGGCTCCCTAATCTTCCCGACGCTTATGATTCTTATTTTCAATAAAATTCCCTTATGCTAATTTATTTTTACTTGCGCCCCCAGCTGCAAGAGCTTTGTCGCGATATCTTCGTATCCGCGGAAAATATGGTAAGAATTTTCTATTTCCGTAGTGCCTTGCGCCCCTAAAGCCGCAATCACCAAAGCTGCTCCAGCCCGTAAATCGGTGGCTTTTACGCAAGCTCCGCACAAACTTTTTACCCCATTGATAATAGCGGTGTGCCCTTCTACTTTTATATTAGCTCCCATCCTGTTGAGTTCGTCTACGATCTGAAAACGATTTTCAAATACGTTTTCTACCACCATGCTGGAACCGTCGCTTAAAGCCAATAAAGCCATCATCGGCGACTGCATATCGGTAGGATATCCTGGATAAGGCAAAGTTTTTATATCAACATGTTTTATGGGCTTGCCGCCGCGCACTAAAATTCCCTGATCCGTCTCTTCTACATGAGTTCCGGTTTCCTGAAGCTTAGCTATTATGGGGTACAAATGAGTGGGGATGATGTTTTCCACCAGCAATTCCCCGGCGGTTATACTGGCGGCAACCATATACGTACCCGCTTCAATCCGATCCGGTATAATCGCATAACGAACCGGGCTCAATTCTTCCACCCCTTCTATTTTGATGAGGTCGGTCCCCGTTCCTCTTATTTTGGCTCCCATAGAATTTAAAAAGTTTGCTAAATCAACTATTTCCGGTTCTTTGGCCGCGTTTTCAATAATGGTTATGCCTGGGGTCTTAGCCGCCATCATCATGATATTTTCAGTAGCTCCCACACTGGGAAAATCCAGATAAACCCGCGCTCCTTTTACTTTTTTAGCGCGCGCATATATATAGCCATGTTCAATATCAATTTCCACCCCCATAGCCTGCAATCCCTTTAAGTGCAGATCCATCGGCCGGGAACCTATATCACACCCTCCCGGCATAGAAATCCTAGTTTCAGAAACCTGCCCTAACATGCTGCCCAGCAATAAGTTGGAAGCCCGCAATCTTTTCGATAATTCATAAGAAGTTTCTTTTTTTATCGGCCCGGAGGTTGGACAAATCGACAAGCTCTTATCGTCATTCCATCGCGCGCATACTCCCAGATCATTTAAAAGTTCAATCATCACATCCACATCTTGAATATGCGGCACATTATCCAAGATAGTTTCGCCATCCGCCAGAATACTGGCTGCCATCAATACTAATCCGGCGTTTTTAGCGCCGCTTATATGCACTTTTCCTTGTAAAGGCTTACCTCCTGTTATGATCAAACGATCTTTCAAAGCTTACACCTCTCGCTCATTAATATCCAACTCCTGGTAAAACAGTTTTTGCAACATATCGTACCTTATACTGGTAACTCCTTCTACCACCTGAGACATTTTTTCGTTACGCCTCAGAGCGTTCACTATTTCAACCACACACCCCGGTCCATGTTCTTTTACTATAAAATCAATAAACTTTAACGATTCCCAATATGCTATGCTTTTATCCAAATCATCGAAACCGTTTTCCAATTCCTCCAAAGTATAATAATCAAACTCCCGCTCTCTAACAAACGGATTACCAAAAGCAAAGCCGGTTAATTCCCGTTCGACATACTGCGCCACTCCTTCGCTCCACCAACGGGTATAATTGCCTTGCGTCATATCATCTACCCATAAATGCACTAGTTCATGGACCACAGGTCCCTGCTTTAAAAAATTTCTTTGTACTTGCTTAGTATTTTTGACATAAAGCCGGGGGGAAAGTATACCTATAGTTCCTCTCCAGTATACCCCCGCAGCCTTTTGATCGCGTCCCCATTTGAAGCCGCTGGCTAAAGAAACGCTGTCTTTATAAACAATCAAAGGAATCCTGCGCTCCAATTTCCTGCCAAAAAAATTACCAACTAAATCA
>JAISDD010000024.1 GCA_031265005.1 Syntrophomonadaceae bacterium
AATTTTTCTTCAACTTCTTCCAATAATTTTTGCTTGATTAAGTTCTTATTGATTATCCATATATCCCCTTCAAAATTTCCAAAATCAAACCAATGATAGCATTTTCGGATATAATCATAATACGACGATGGAATATGTCTCGGCATATTTGTAAGGTGTTTGCAATGCCATCCTTCTTTTTTATCTTCGTGCAAGTAACAATAAGTATCTTTATCTAACGATTTGTTATATTTTTTTGCACATTTAACCGCGCTTGATAAATTTTGTATATGAGTATCAAATAATTTCTTATCATTAAATGTAATTTCTGTATGCTTCCAAGAACATATAAACTGGAACAAACCCTCAACATAGAATATCTTTTCAAATATTTCAGTGGGCGGTATTTTTATTTCATTTATTCTGCCGTCTTGAACGTAATTTGTGAATTTTTCAGCAATACGCTTGACCGGTTCAAAGTATCCTGAATTTGATTTATAAAAAACGATTCTTAATATATTTTCTTCCATAAAATCACACATTACATTGCGGATACACCGCCTTTATATTTTTTTCTCCTTGCCATTTAACGTTTAGTCGGCACACTCATTTTTTTAGCTAGTTGTTCGGAAAGAACTAGCCAATCATTTTTTATGGGTTCTGCCATTCTTTGCTTTGTTACAGGTTTATCTCCGCCTATGAATTCCTCGCTTTTGTCATTATATTCTTTATAACTTGTATCGGTAAAAGAGATACAATATTGACAATCCTTTATATTTACCGTTATTGTTGTAGTCACTAAATACTGATTTTCACTATTTAAACGCAAATTAGCTACATATTTACATTTAATTATCCCGCTTTCCCTATCGGAAAATTGTACTTCAAAACGCGGCCCGTCAAAAAACCACATTGCTACAGTGAAAAAAGCGAAAGGCGGGTCGTCAAAAAACCACATTGCCTTCGTGAATAAATCAGAGGCGGAAGTATCATCAACATCCACCACTTCCGTATAAGTCAACGGTTCACTTAAAGTTTTACCCAGAGAAAAACAGGATAGGAAACAAACACTTACCACTAAAGAAACGCCAACAACTTTTTTCATACTATCCTCCAAACAGTTATTTACTCGCTTAAAAATTCTTTCATGGCAGCTATGCCGTCAGATGTTATTGATCTTGGGTTATCATAATTCTGAATAATAAGGGCATTACAACTTTTCAAGCTATTAACAATATCCTTCGATAAGTAATACCAATTAATTTCTTGAACTTCGCTTCCGCTAATAACATCTCTAGTTGGTTTATTAAGGGGCTCTAACGTTAGTACGTCGTTATTGTCAATTTTAATTTGTAAATTATCCATAAAGCGCCACTTATTACCGATAAAACCAACTCTAATTGTGTGGGATATAAATTCATTGTTTTTATACATTTTTGCCAATTCTATTGTTTCAATTCCGTCTTCACCAGAAGCCAGAGCATTATTTTTGTAAAGCAAGAAATATACATATTTATATTCGCCATTGATGTCTGTTGATTTGTCTTCTCTGATAGAATATGGGCTAGACCAGTACGCCGCCGCCGTACCCTTGTACATAGTAGAACATGAAACAATCAAACTGCTGACCAAAATCAAGATTGAAACAAAGACAACCTTCTTCATAATATCCTCCATAAAATTATCTTCCCCACCCGTCTACGCGGGTGATGTTTCCCTCAGTATACCAGTTAAAGACACACCCGCTCTCTGAAAACACGCGCCCAGATGTTACGCCGTCCCCTCTTTTTTCCCCGCGTCCGGCACCGACATCATAGCGTCCATAGTAGCGTGTATAATCCGCTGGTTATCGTCAGTCAAGCAACTGTACTTGACCAATAGGTTGCGCTCATCGCGGGAAAGAGCCTTCTCATCCTTTCCTGTCAAAAGCCAGCGGAGAGGTACGCCCAGATAATCCGCTATGGCAACCGCCGTATCCACTTCCGGCAAACTTCCATTGTTTTTCCATTTTGAGATATTGGCAACGCTAAAATCCAATGCACTAGCCAATTGTCTTCGTTGCTCGCCTTTTTCGCGGAGCAAAGCGTCAATCCTTTCTACTATAGCATATCCGCTTATATCCATAGTTAATAATCGAACAAAAAACAAGAAAAATTTTGCCAATTAGCAAAAAAATCGCTTGACTAATTTCTAAAAGGCAATTAGCATAGAATCATGATTGCTAATTGGCAATCATGTCCGCCCAGCCCCTAATCGGGCTTGCCGGTGGGTTTCGCCTTCGGCGGCCTCCCCCGCTTGGCTCCCTTGATACGGTCGAGGGTATCAGGGGGGTACAGGGCTTTGTAGGAGACAGGTTTTATGCCTGCCCTGTTTATACGCTGAGCTACGGTGTTTTCATCTATGCCTAGCTCATTAGCTAGTTCGGTAACTGTCCAACCTTCCATATATGTAGTGTCGGACATAAATTGTAAAAACATTATTACTTAATGAATGTTAAGTAATAATGTTGAGAAAAAGTAAAAATATTTTTACTTTTTATATTGACTTTATCGTAAAAACGTTTGTACAATTAAGTTATAAGCCAAGCCGCAGTACGAGGGCGGCTGGGGAAAGAGAGCCGATTGAACGGTTACGCAGCTCGTACCTGCCCCGTTCAACCGGCTTTTTTATTGGAGGAAAAGGAAAAGGAAATGGGAATAGCGGAAGGACATATAGGAGAGGGCGGCTCGGCTTCAGCCGCCAACAATCATGATATGGGCTGCCCCTGCCGGAGTTGTCTGTACAGCGGGCTTATGGTCATGGGTAGCAATGCCGCAGACTACCGCTCTCGCTGCCCCTATAACAAGCGGCTCGCCTTGAAGACAATTGAGAGCATCGACCGGCTCATCGGCATTCTTGGT
>JAISDD010000130.1 GCA_031265005.1 Syntrophomonadaceae bacterium
ATAAAATCATTGGCTCCAGGCTCCAGGGGAGTGAAGGCGATTTCGATTGAGAGGTCGATGACCGGCAACATCGGAATAACAGTTCCAGCTGTCAACGCTATTATTATGATGGCGGTAAAAAAAATTTCAGGAGTGAAAGAAGTCAAGGCTAAGATCAGTGAAAGCCCGGAAGGATTGATCGTAGACCTGCAATCGATGATAAATCCTGAGTATAAAGTGCCGGAGATGAGTATGGATATTCAAAATGCGGTCAAAGAAAATCTTGAAAATATTGGCGGCTTAAAAGTAGCTGAGATTAGAGTCCTGGTTGATTATTTTGCAGTTCCTGATAAAAGCTCCAATATTTAAGGAGACATAAAATATGAATTGGGAAAATTTGTTTTTAATATGGGAGCGGCATAAAGGAATATCTCTAGGAATTTTTATCGGATTACTGTTGGGTATTTTAATTTTGGTTTTCGGATTTTGGAAAACTTTTTTTGTTATATTATGTTGTTTTATCGGCGCGGTAATCGGAAAGAGTATTGATAACAGAAAGAATTTAGACGTCTGGGTGAACAAAATTTTTAAAAACAAATAGGTTGAAAGGTATGAGGATTTGAGCAGAAGAAAAGCGCGGGAAGTTGCATTTAAAATCTTGTTTCAGGTTGATCAGATTAATGCTGACCCCCAGACGGCGTTCGAGTTGCTGCTCGCGGAAACGCCTTTACCGGAAAAAGACCAGTTGTTTTCTTGGGAGTTAATTCAGAAAACGCTTCAGCACTTGGACGAAATAGATTCGATTTTATCGAAGCATTCAGATTATTGGGTCATTAAGTATTTTTCCGCGGTAGATCGCAGTATTATGCGGGTAGCCAGTTGCGAAATCGTTTTTATAAATCCGGTGCAGGCCGTAGTGGCTATTGATGAAGCGATCGAGATCGCGAAGAGGTATGGCGATGAGAACTCCGCAGGATTTGTCAATGCTGTTTTGGATAAAATTCTGGGAGACATTTGATGGCTTGGTATTTGGGGATTGATACCAGCGCTTACACTACTTCTGTATCCGTGGTCGACGCTATAGGAAATGTAGTTTTAGATTTGAGGAATTTGCTGGAGGTTGCGCCGGGACGCAGGGGACTCCGACAGTCAGAAGCTTTGTTTTTACACCAAAAAAACCTGCCGCAGTTATTTGTCCAAATAGATAAAGAATATTTTGCCGGTTTAAAAGGAATCGGGGTTAGTTCGCGCCCTAGGCCGATGAAAGACAGTTATATGCCTGTTTTTTTGGCGGGGGTTTCCATTGCTAAAATTATAGCTGCGGTCCTGGGAGTGCGGTTATATGAAGTCAGCCACCAAGAGGGCCACATAATGGCCGGGATAGAGCCGGGCCATGTTTTAAGGCGGGAAACTTCTTTTTTAGGAATTCATTTTTCGGGAGGAACTTCGGAAATACTCAAAATCGCTATGGGCGCCGGCACTTATTTTGATATTGAGCTTATAGGCGCTTCCGCCGATTTACACGTGGGACAGCTGATTGACCGTATAGGTGTGGCGATGGGACTGAATTTTCCTGCCGGGCCGGAACTGGAAAGGCTGGCTTTAAAAGCTGACGGAAGAAATGACAAATTTTTATCTTCGGCGGTAAAAGATTTGCGTTTTTCTTTTTCTGGGGCTGAAGCAGCAGCGCTAAGAATGATCGAACAAGGATATAGCAAAGAAGAAATCGCCTTTTGCACTTTAAGGATGGTTGCTAATACTTTGGAAAAAGTATTGGTAAACGCTCAGGAACGAACCGGTTTAAACAAGGTTTTATTGGTTGGCGGAGTAATGTCGAACCAAATAGTCAAAGAGCGTTTGCGAGATAGGCTGGAAAACGCCCCAAGAGGCTTTGAATTATATTTTGCTGAACCCGGCTTATGCGGGGACAATGCGGTGGGAACCGCCAGAATGGCGGCCGTAATGGCTGAGATCAACGAGAGGGGAATTGTGTGAACAAAATATTATATGGAAAAAGCATTGCCGACGGCATGATGCGAAAGGTAGCCGTGGAAATCACAGAATTGAAAAAGCGAAATACGGTCCCCTTGCTGATGACATTGGAAGTAGGCGAAGATCCCGCCTCGAAAGTTTACATGACTTCTCAGCGCCGCAATGCTGCGAAAGTCGGTATTGAATTGGAAACTATCGAATTGGCGGAAGGAGTGTCGCAAAAGCGTCTTTTAGGGGTGTTGGATAATATAAATAGAGATCCTTACATAAGCGGAGTCATTCTTCAGATGCCGCTGCCCTCCCACCTTGACGCGAAAATGGCGCAATGGAACATTGACCGTTTTAAAGATGTGGAAGGGGTAACTCCCTATAATTTAGGACGTTTGTTTTTAGGAGTGCCAGGGTTGATGCCTTGTACCGCTCAAGCTATCGCAGCGATGATAAAATCTACCGGAGTAGATTTGCGCGGAAAAGAAGTTGTCGTAATAGGAAACAGCGATATAGTAGGGAAACCGGTAGCTATCATGATGCTAAAAGAAGAAGCTACGGTAACTGTCTGCCATATCGCTACCGATCAAAAAGGATATTTGGAAGAACATGTCAGGAGAGCGGAAATTTTAATAGTAGCGACGGGGAACCCTTCTTTGATCAAAGGCGAATGGATCAAAGAAGGAGCGATAGTAATCGACGCGGGAATAAATTCAGTAGACAATGGCATAGTTGGAGATGTAGAATTTGAAGAGGCCAGCAAAAGAGCCTCGTTTATAACGCCGGTTCCAGGAGGAGTGGGAGCGGTTACGGTAGCTTACCTGATGAAAAATGTTGTTGAGGCTGTTAAAATGCAGCAAACAGAAAATTCTTTGGGCAAGAAAGTGTAGCAGTTAAAGCGGAGGAGCCGTACACATGCGGATCATAAAAGGAAATGCAATGGCTGAAGCCATAAAAATCCAGCTTAAAAAATAAAATCACAATAAAACACGGCCCCCCTGTTTAGCTATGATTTTAGTGGGAGAAACAGCGGAAAATAAAGTTTATGCTGGCCTGAAAGAAAAAGCGGCAGCGGCTATCGGGGGAAAAAGCCATGTGCATATTTTACCGGCCGGCGTGGAAAAAAATTTGCTTTTAGAATTAATTGGGGAGCTAAATAACCAAAACACCATTGACGGCATACTGCTGCAACTGCCCTTGCCGCCTAGATTGCAACCTCACCAGGATTGTTTTTTGGCGGCCATAGACCCTAAAAAAGATGTGGACGGTTTTCATCCTGAAAACCGGGGGCTGCTTATGGGAGGGCGGCCTGCTTTTACGAGTTGCGCTGCGAAAGCGGCTTTAAACATAATAGAGGAATACAGTGAAAAGAAAGAGAAAAAACGGGTTTTAATAGCGGGAAATTCTTTCGACTTTTGTTTGCCGCTGGATTTAATACTGCTCAATGCAGGCTATCAAGTTTTAATGCAGCCTGAATTGGAGCGAGAAGCTTTAATGTGGTGCGATGTAGCCGTTTTTGAAAAAGGCTGCGCCGGGATGATAGACGGTTCTTTTTTGCCTTTCTTGAGCCAAGTTCAGCTTATAATTGACGCTGGGTTTTATTATCAGGATGATAAAACTTTGGGAAATGTCGACATAGCGTCCTTAAATGACTATAAAGGAGCTTTGCTGCCGACGCCGGGAGGTTTAGGCCCGTTACTCATTGCTCAGTTAATGGTTAATTTAACGGCCGCGGGTGAAAGATTATGCAAGTAAATTATTTAAGTGTGGGGCAAATTAATAATTATATCGGAGAATTGCTGGAGAGAGACGATATTACGGCTTCTTGCTGTATTAAAGGGGAAATTTCCGGCTATAAATATTATCGCCAGTCAGGGCATATGTATTTTAACTTACAGGATGAAAACGGCAGCTTGAATTGTGTAATGTTTAAAAGCAGCAACCGTTCATTACGATTTAAACCCCAAGACGGAATGGAGGTTTTAGCTTATGGGCGGATTTCGGTATTTACCAAGCAGGGGCGCTATCAGCTTAATGCCTGGGCTTTGGAACTTTTCGGGCAGGGTGAGTTATTACAGCATTTAGAAAAACTGAAGGCGCTCCTGGCTCAGCAAGGCTATTTTGATCCGGACAAGAAAAAGAGCATACCTAAGTTAGTCAATTGCGTTGGGATTGTTACTTCCAGGGAAGGAGCAGCTTTGCGCGATATGCTTAGGATTTTAAAACAAAGACATCCTAAAGTTAAGGTTATTATAGCGCACAGTGCGGTGCAAGGGATAGACGCGCCTTCGGAAATAGCGGCGGCGGTTAAAATGCTCAACCGCCAGAATGAAGCGGAAGTCATTTTAGTCGGACGCGGAGGCGGGTCGCTGGAAGATTTGATGGCCTTTAACCACGAAGAAGTGGTTCAGGCCATTTATGAATCGAAGATACCAATAATATCCGCGGTAGGACATGAGGTGGATTTTACCTTAGCGGATTTCGCGGCGGACGAACGGGCCGCTACTCCGACTCAAGCCGCGCAGATGGCCGTACCTGACAGCGTAATGCTCGAAGAGGATATATTAGAATATAAGAAAAGAATGACGCGGGTAATGGAGCGAATGATAACCGGACGCCGCCAATGGCTTGATCATTTGCTGACGCGCGGGGTTTGGCGGGACCCGCTGGGAATCACCAATATTTATCAGAAAAAAGTACTCGGCACTGAGGAAAAAATGCTGCGCGCCATGTCCGAAATGATCCGGAGCGGACGCTTCAGCTTGATGATACAGGTTAACAAACTTGATTATTTAAGTCCGCTGAAAACTATGCGGAGAGGCTACGCTTTAGTGGAAAAAGGGCGGGACTTGGTTGTAAGCGGAGAGCAGGTTGAGATAAAAGACAGGTTAAATATCATGTTAAGCGACGCGGATCTCCAAGTTGAGGTCATGGAAAAAGAGGAAGTGAAAAGATGGTGAAGAATGAAATCCCTTTAACTTTTGAAGAAGCGTTAACTAAATTGGAGCAGATAACCGAACATATGGAATCCGGCTCTGCGGGATTAGCCGAAAGCTTGTCCGCCTTTCAAGAAGGAATGAAGCTGGTGGTATTTTGTCAGAATGAATTAGAGAAGGCCGAAGGAACTATTAAAGAATTAATGGAAAATGTTTTCGGGGATTTGGAAATGACTGATTTTATAGAAAAAAACAGGGATTAGGTTTATGAAACATTGCGGGTTAAAAGATATGTCACGAAAGCTGGATGTTGAAGCATTTAAAAAAGACTTGAAAATGAAAGCCGGGTTGGTAAACGAATATCTTAAGCATTATTTGCCTGATGAAAAGACATTCCCAGTTTCTCTTCATCAAGCAATTAATTATTCTGTTTTTAACGGCGGGAAAAGACTCAGACCGATTTTGGTATTAGAAAGCGCTAATTTAGCCGGACTTAACCAGGATTTAGCGGCTCCGTTCGCCTGCGCCTTAGAACTTATACACACTTATTCGCTGATTCATGACGATTTGCCGGCCATGGACGATGACGATTTGCGCCGGGGACGCCCTACCTGTCATGTTGTTTACGGAGAGGCTTTAGCTATTCTGGCGGGCGACGCCCTGCTGACGCGCGCTTTTCAAATCATGAGCATGGATAACAATATGGCGGGGCTGAATTCTAGAGAAGTATTGCGGATTATCAATGAAATATCTTTAGCGGCCGGAAGCTCAGGGATGGTCGCAGGTCAAGCTTTGGACTTGGAAGCGGAGGGGCGGCTTGTTGACGGGGAAGATTTGCGGACCGTGCATAGTTTGAAAACCGGCTGCCTTTTTAAAGCCGCCTTGCGTTCAGGAGCCATTTTAGGCGGTATGCCGGAAGAGAAACTTAGTTCTTTAAACTTTTATGCGGAAAATTTTGGCTTAGCCTTTCAAATTACTGACGACATTCTTGATGTTGAGGGGGATTTGGAAGAATTAGGGAAACCTTTGGGCAGCGATGTTCAGAACAATAAATGCACTTACGTGACCCTGTGGGGATTACCCCAAGCGCGGGAAATAGCGGAAGCTTGCGTTGATAAGTGTTTGGCAAGCTTGCAAGATTTTGGCGCGGAAGCTGATTTTTTGAGGAATTTGGCGCTTTATTTGCCCTTGCGTTCCAGTTGAAAAGATGGCCTTGCCGACGCATTTCGCGGGTAACGGAAAAAATGAACTAACTTTTACTTTTGACTGCCAAAAAAGAGTTTTATACGAATCAGACTGTTTTAATCATTAAAGAGTATAATAATAAATAGATGGAAATAATCTAAAAATAGTGATGGTTTTTGCTGTAATATGCGTATTTATTTCATAGACTAGTTTGAAGGCTTTATCCGGCTGCCAGAGATAAAAACCGCCGAAACAGGAAAATCATGGAAAGCTTTAAAGGCTGGAGTTGCCGGACGGAGGTATACTATAGTATTATATTTATTAGTCATACGGAAGGTTGCAGTATTCTAGTCGACCCTATCAGTATCAAAGACGGGGCTAAAAATCCGTTACGGGCACAACGATGAAGCTTCTGGTGGCGGCTTTTGACGCCCAGTCAGGGGCTGTTGCTGGGAGTTAAGGTATTTGGGGCATCTTGCAATGGCATGCAGGGGCTGTCCCCATCTGCCGTGGAGGCAAGTTGATCTTTAAAGATAGACTTGAAAACCTGCATTTGGTAAAAGCTGGGTGCAGTGTAGCCTGCCTTGAGTGATGGCGGTGAATGAATTTTGTAGACATGAGGATCCAGGCCAGGATTTTCAGAGTCTGTTCTGAAACCGGGTTTTGCAAAAGAGGCTAGTGCTGATGTGGGCCGTTGAGGAAAACTCCTAGACTGAGCGCAAGCGCGCGGTTCTACGAGGATTAAAGTGCGTACTAAGTGGTAATCCAGCCCTGCTTATGGTGACTGAGCGGAGCAGGCGTAAAGGGAAACCGCCCATTTGGTGACAATTGGGTGTTCTGCTGGGAAAACCTGCTGGACCTAAGTCGCAGCGTTTACTCGCGGAACAGCCTTCTGTTTGATTTGTTCGCTGAGCGTGATAAATCGAACGTCTTGAGGCTAGGCGGCTGAGTCCGAACTTAGAGGTTATGACGCTGGAATTTTTATC
This sequence comes from Syntrophomonadaceae bacterium, assembly GCA_031265005.1. Lineage (GTDB taxonomy): Bacteria > Bacillota > Syntrophomonadia > Syntrophomonadales > Syntrophomonadaceae > JAISDD01. The sequence goes on from JAISDD010000130.1 coordinate 7,067, forward strand.
GTTAATGATTGAGAAGGTGATAATATCAATTATTCCGTATTGGACAAAATTGATCTTCCCCAAGCAATTAAGAATTTACCTTTAGAAGAAAAAAAACTTTTGGCTCAAGATGTAAGGAATCTCTTAATTAATCAAGTATCCGCTACTGGCGGCCATCTGGCCGCTAATTTAGGGGTCGTGGAACTTACGATAGTAATCCAATCGGTTTTTAATACCGCCAGGGACCGTATTATTTGGGATGTTGGACATCAAAGCTATGTTCATAAAATATTGACCGGCCGTTATGAAAAAATGACTACTTTGCGTCAAATGGGAGGATTGAGCGGATTCCCCAAATTCAGCGAGTCCATTCATGACGCTTTTGATACCGGACACAGCAGCACCTCTGTATCGGCGGCGGTCGGTCTGGCTTTAGCCCGGGACGCCAATAATGAAGATTATTCGGTAGCCGCCGTTATCGGAGACGGGGCTTTAACCGGAGGAATGGCCTTTGAAGCTTTAAATCACGCCGGGCAAGAGGCGTTAGATATTTTAGTGATTTTAAACGAC
>JAISDD010000152.1 GCA_031265005.1 Syntrophomonadaceae bacterium
AATTATAAACCTCGTTAATCTGCCGGAACAACGAACCTCCAAACTCACGGCGGTCTTTGAAAATCTGCTGCGTCGTGTCTTGAAATACCGCTGTTTTGATTGTGTGCGGGCATTGTTCCGATAATAGCAATGCGAGATTGGTATAAATATTGTCGGTATTCAGCAAGCCGAGCGTAGCCATTTGCACCGCTCCTAATTCCACCCGGCGGTTGGCAAACTCCGCTCCCGCAAAATCAAAAGTCAAATCTTGCTCTACCGAACGCAGTTTTTCGTAGCTCTCGCCATCAGTTTCCCGTATCATCTTGCGTATTGCTGTGTCGGTCGCGGGTACGGAAGAAGTACCATGCCGCACGAAAACTCCCTCTGGCCGTATGCCTTTGCCCGCAAGATAATATGGTCGTTCTGTGCCGACTTGGACGTCAACGATTACTATGTGCTTATCGTTGATTTGCTCAATCTTGCTGTGGGTAAACATCGTTACGTCGGGCTTGACGCTGTCGCGGAGCATATTGTTAATACTCACCAGATCCGCTTCGGCATTGTCAAGGCCGATAACTTCACCGCTGTCGGCAATGCCAATGTACAATGTACCGCCGCCGCTGTTGGCGAACGCGACAACTTCTTTTTTTATGTCGTCAACGATTTTCAGCTTTAACTCAACCGTTCCGCTCTCTTTGAACACCATTACAGGTCGCCTCCGCCGATGATATATTAACATTATAACACATTTTAACAAAGAGCCCCGCATTGTGTTAGAAAAAATTTTAGCTGAAAATTCTAATTATCCTTGACCAAGCCATTCTAAGCTTTTTTAATTTTCACACCTCTATTTTTTCAAACTTTGTTCCAAAAGCGCCTGTACTTTTAGGGGCAAGCCAAAAAGATTGATAAAGCCTTCCGCGTCTTTTTGGCTGTATATTTCATCAGCGCCAAACGTAGCCAAATCCGCGTTATATAATGAATAAGGCGATTTTACCCCTACCGCCGTACAACTGCCTTTAAACAAACACATTCTAACCGTACCGCTCACATTGCGCTGAGTTTCTTCTACAAAAGCGTCTAAAGCCGCTTTGACTTTACTAAACCAATTGCCGTCGTAGACCAATTCCGCATAATCAACCGCTAACTGTTCTTTTAAATGTAAAGTCCTCCTATCCAAAGTAAGGCTTTCCAATTCATTGTGCGCCGCGTACAGGATAGTTCCTCCCGGAGTTTCATAAACTCCACGGGATTTCATACCTACCAGTCTATTTTCAATCAAACTTACGATTCCCACGCCATTGGCTCCGCCCAATTCGTTCAATTTGGTCATCAGCGCTAAAGAAGACATCTTTTCGCCGTCTAAAGCTACAGGAATTCCCTGAACAAAATCTATTTCCACATAAGTTTCTACATCCGGGGCTTTACCCGGAGGCACCGTTAATACATAAAGGTCATCCTGCGGCGCGTTGTCCGGATCCTCCAAGTCTCCCCCCTCATGAGAAATATGCCAAATATTCCGATCCCGGCTGTAGATTTTCTCCTTAGTCACCGGAATGTCTATTCCATGCCTGACCGCAAAGTCTATCGCGTCTTCCCGCGAACGTATATGCCATTCTCGCCAGGGCGCGACTATTTTTAAATCCGGAGCCAAAGCTTTAACCGTCAATTCAAATCTGACCTGATCGTTACCTTTTCCGGTAGCTCCATGACATATAGCCGAAGCGTTTTCTTTACGGGCGATCTCCACCATTTTTTTAGCAATAAGCGGTCTGGCAAACGATGTTCCTAAAAGATATTTTTTTTCATAAACCGCGCCCGCTTTTAAAACCGGAAAAATATACTCATTTATAAATTCCTCTCTTAGGTCTTCAATATATATTTTAGCAGCGCCTGTTTTTATCGCTTTTTCATGCAAAGGAGCTAATTCTTCCCCTTGCCCTAAATCAGCGCAAAAAGCGATAACTTCATAACCATAGTTTTCCTTTAACCAGGGAATTATGACGGAAGTATCCAAACCTCCCGAATATGCTAAAACTATTTTTTCCAATCTTTCTCCTCCTATCTCTTACATAAGCAAAGCCATAATCGCTTTATGGGCGTGCAAACGATTTTCCGCCTCGTCCATGATGACCGACTGAGGCCCGTCCATTACTTCATCAGTTATCTCTTTGCCCCGTTTAGCCGGCAGACAATGAAGTACTATAGCGTCCGGTTTGGCTAAACTGAGCAACTTACTGTTCAGCTGGTAATCCGTAAAATGTTTTTCTTTATCACCGGCCGTCTCTTCCTGTCCCATGCTGGCCCAAACATCAGTATATACCACATCAGCCCCGGCAATAGCTTTCTGCAGATCTTTTTCGACAGTCAGAACGCTTTTGGTTTTCAAAGCATCCTCCTGCGCGGCCGCTAAAATGTTTTTATCAGGTTCAAATCCGCCCGGAGAAGAAACAACTACATCCATCCCCATTTTCGCGCCTCCGAATAATAAGCTGTGAGCCACATTGTTACCGTCGCCTAAAAAAGTTAATTTGAGGCCTTGCAGCTTTCCTTTATGTTCTTTAATAGTCAGCATATCTCCTAAAACTTGAGTAGGGTGCAGCAAGTCGGTTAACCCGTTAATAACTGGCACATCCGCCCAACGCGCTAACTCCAACACTTCCTCATGGGCAAAAGTGCGGATCATAATTCCGTCAACCATACGGGAAAGCACCATGGCTGTATCTTTTATAGCTTCTCCTCTTCCTAATTGGATATCTCGGGGATTTAGGAACAACGCGCATCCGCCCAGCTGATACATCCCCACTTCAAAAGCCACTCGGGTACGAGTTGAGGATTTTTGGAAAATCATAGCTAAAGTTTTTCCTTGCAGATAAGGATGCGCTATGCCTAATTTCTGCATCCGCTTTAATTCACCGGCCACATCCAGTAATATCTTAATTTCTTCCGTAGTAAAATCATGTAAAGATATAAAATCACGCCGCCTGATAAAATTACTTAAATTTTGCATTTTTCCCTCTTGTCCTTTCTCGCAATGTCAATCTTCCGGCCATTCGTCCAAAGCTTCCGCAAATATTTCCACCGCTTGTTTCATCTCCGTTTCGCTGATGTTCAGCGCCGGTACCCAACGGACTACTTTAGGCCCTGCCCCAATCAGCAGCAATCCTTTTCGTCTGCAAATCTCCAGGAGCCCGGTATGATTTGCGTTCATCTCCAATCCCAGCATAAGACCCAATCCGCGCAACTCGGTTATACGTTTGTCTTTAAGCGCTTGGAGATTGTTTTGTAAATATTTTCCTTTGTCCCGCACTTGTTGAAGAAAATCTTCCTGCCCGACAATATCAAACACCGCATTTCCCACTGCCGTCCCCAAGGGATTTCCGCCAAAAGTGGAAGCGTGATCCCCAGGCTCAAATCCTGTAACGGGCAATTCTCCCGCTAACATAACTCCCATGGGGAAGCCTCCGGCAATACCTTTTGCAAGGGTGACAATATCCGGTTTCACTCCGTACTTTTGAAAAGTGAAAAAATGTCCGCTCCGTCCTATCCCGCACTGTACTTCATCAAATATCAGTACTAGTCCTTTCTGGTCACATATTTGCCTCAGCCCTTGTAAAAACTCAATATCCGCAGGCGTTACCCCTCCTTCCCCCTGAATAGGTTCCACCATAACAGCTGCTGTTTCATCGTTGATCAAAGCCTTAACTGAATTCAAATCATTAAAATCAGCATACGCGAAACCTGGAACTAGCGGCGCGAAACCTTCGTGATATTTCGGCTGGCCCGTAGCGGTCAAAGCCGCCATAGTACGCCCATGAAAACTGTTTTTGAAAACAATTATTGAATGCCGTTTTTGATCGCCGCGGCGGTAAAAATATTTACGCACCATTTTGATTGCCGCTTCATTGGCTTCAGCTCCGCTGTTGCAAAAAAAGGCTTTACTCAAGCCAGAGTTTTGCACTAATTTTTTAGCCAATTCAATTTGAGGCTCAATCCAGAACAGGTTGGAACAATGCCACAGTTTTTCGCTTTGCTCTTGCAGCGCTTTATTTAACCTCTGGTCTGAATGGCCCAAAACGCATACTGCGATTCCCCCTATAAAATCCAAATACTCCTTGCCGTCAGCATCCCAAATCTTAGAACCCTTTCCTCTCACTAACGCTAAAGGATAACGGGCATATGTATTCATGACATATTCAGACCCGACGGCTGTCAATTCTGCATTGTTCATTTTTAATCCCTCCTATTCATTTATAACCATAGTGCCTACGCCGGAATCAGTAAATATTTCTAAAAGGATCGCGTGCGGCAGGCGTCCGTCAATAATGTGAGTACTCCCTACCCCGCCTCGGACTGATTCATAACAGCATTGTATTTTAGGTAACATTCCTCCAGCAATAATTTCTTTTCGCTTAAGCTCCTCTATTTCGCTCAATTTCAATATAGAAATTAGGCTCTCGGGATCTTGGGGGTTTCTTAAAAGTCCTGGAGTATCCGTAAGCAGAATTAATTTGTCCGCTTTGAGAGTCACCGCTATAGCTGAAGCTACTAAATCAGCGTTAATGTTGAAACTTTGCTGTGATTTATCGGTTCCAATAGGAGCAATGACCGGAATGTAAGAATTTTCTATCAAAGTCATTATGATTTCAGGGTTTACGCTTTCTACTTGCCCGACAAAACCCATCTTGTTTTTCTGTTCTTCATTTTTCGCCATTATAAGGTTATCGTCTTTCCCCGATATTCCCACCGCTCTGCCTCCGCTGGCATTAAGTCCGGCCACAATCTCTTTATTGACTTTTCCGCCTAAAACCATTTCCACGACTTCCATGGTTTTTTCGTCGGTGACCCTCAATCCGTTAACAAAACTGGTCTTGATATTCAGCCGTTCCAGCATTTCATTGATTTCAGGGCCTCCTCCATGAACGACTATTGGATGCATACCCACCAGCTTCATTAACACAATATCCTGCATAACCTTGGCTTTAAGGTCACAATCTACCATAGCGGCTCCGCCATATTTGATCACTACTATTTTTCCGTGAAATTCTTTTATATAAGGCAATGCTTCAACTAATATTTCAGCTTTTTTCATAGCTGGGCCGTGTTGCATTTTTTCAGCTCCTTTTGGGTAAACCCCATTTCATATTGCCGCCGCCTCTGCGCAACTCAAAAATATAATTCCTAAGTCCGGTAATCCGCGTTTATTTTTATATAATCATAAGTTAGGTCACACCCCCAGGCCAAGGCATTTTTATCTCCTGATTTAAGATCAATCTTAATTAAAACCGTTTCGGATTCTAAAAAAGGTTTTACTTCTTCTTCAGAAAAATCAAAGATGCAGCCATCTTTAGCAACCTGGATATCCCCTATGAAAACATCAACTTTATCAGGCAAAAAATCGGCTCCGGAATATCCGGCGGCGCATAGAACCCTCCCCCAATTGGCGTCATTCCCGAATATCGCGGTTTTCACCAAGTTAGAGCTGGCTACGCTCCGGGCTATCATTCTGGCTGTTTGAATGTCGGCGGCGTTTTCAGCCTTAATTTCCAGTAAATGAGTCGCCCCTTCCCCATCGCGGGCAATCATCTTTGACATGGCTATATTTATATAGTCCAGCGCCTCTTGAAATTTTTTCATATCACCGGAATTTACATCATCTATGACGGGGTTGCCGGCTTTTCCATTCGCCAATATCATGACCGCGTCATTAGTGGAAGTGTCCCGGTCGATACTTACCATGTTATATGAAACGTCCACCGACGCTTTCAAAGCCGCTTGCAGGCAGGAAGCGCTTATAAGAGCATCCGTCGTTATAAATCCCAGCATAGTCGCCATATTAGGATGTATCATCCCCGATCCTTTAGCTGTCGCGCCCATTCGTACAGAATGTCCTTGGATATCGAATTCTACCGCGATCTCTTTACTCCGTAAATCAGTGGTCATGATAGCATTGGCCAGATTAACCGCTCCTGCCTGACTAAGCTCTGCCGCTGCCGATCTAATGCCTTTTTCCATTCGATCCATCGGTAAAAATCCTCCGATCACTCCGGTAGAAGCTATCAGTACGTCATTTTTTTGAATATCCAAGGCCTCCGCTGTTATGGCCGCCGTCTTTAAGGCGTCGTTCCAGCCGCGGCTTCCGGTGCAAGCGTTCGCGTTGCCGCTGTTGACCACTATAGCCTGCGCTTGATTATTACGTAAATGCTCCTGGCTGATATCCACGCACGCGGCGCGTACTTTGTTTTGAGTAAATACGCCCGCAGCCGTCGCCGGACAAATGGAATAAATGATGCCAACGTCTTTTTTATTCTTACTTTTTATTTCCGCGTTTACCCCTTGAGCTAAAAACCCTAAGGGAGCGGTAACTGAACCATCCAGTAATTTCATTTTTACTTTACGCCTCCGTGTGTTAATTTTAATGTTTTATATAATTTAAGGATGAAGTCCTGGTATTTGTAATCCCATTGTTTCTTCCAGCCCTAAAAGCAAATTCATATTTTGAATAGCCTGCCCGGACGCTCCTTTAGTTAAATTATCCAGAACCGAACCCAGGATCAGGCGCCTGTTATCTTCATCCGCATAAAGGCCGATATCAACCATATTACTCCCATACACCCATTTGGTACTAGGCATTACGCCGTCGGCCAAAATATTAACGAACGGTTCTGAAGCGTATTTATCTTCTAAACATGTTCGCGCCATTTCCCCAGTTATTCCTGGTTTTAGCCGGGCGTAGACGGTGCTCAATATCCCTCTGTTAATAGGGAGCAAATGGGGAGTAAAAGTTATATCCAGTTTTTTCCCAGCAGCGAGGTTCAATTCCTGCATTATTTCAGGTCCGTGACGATGGACGCCCGTTCCGTACGGACTAATTCCCTCGTTTACTTCACAAAAATGGCTGCTGGCTTTCGGTTCACGTCCCGCTCCGGTAACTCCGCTTTTAGAATCAATAATTATATTGTCATCTATCAAACCGTTTTCCAACAACGGAGCTAACGGAATTATAGCGCTGGTTGGATAACAACCGGGATTAGCTATAAGGTCAGTCTTTTTAATTTGTTCACGGTATAATTCCGGTATCCCATAAACGGCCTTTTCTAGCAGTTCCGGCTCTCCATGTTCCAGCTGATAGTATTCCGTATAAATCTCGGGGTCTTTCAAACGGAAATCAGCCCCCAAATCCACGCATTTAATACCCCATTCCAGAAGCTGTTTCACTATAGGTACTGAAAAACCATGCGGCAAAGCTAAAAAAGCCGCGTCACAACTGTCCTTTATATCGTCCAGTCTGCTAGGTTCGCACACTAAGTCAGAAAAGCCAAGCAATTGCGGATAAACTTGATCTATTCTTTTCCCGACAAAATCTACGGATAAAATCTTTACCGCCTTCAATTGCCTGTGATAAGCCAGCAGGCGTAATAATTCCGCCGCCGTATAACCGTCTCCTATAATAGCTAATTTATACATAGGATTTCCCCCTTCCAAGCGTTTTCCCAACATACTCTTTAGCACGTTGAATACATTCGCCGGATATTTTATCATAATAATCTTTTTTGCTTTATCGAAACATTGTTTATTATTATACATATTGTTGCATAAATTTGCAATCACTTTAACATATTATTTTCATGAAAACTTCTCCACAAACTGTCAAGACCCGGCGCAACCTAAAACACGCCGGATCTTCGTAAAATAATATATTGTTTTTCGTTCCCGTACCGAAAAAGATTTATTATGTTTTTTCGGCATACCGCACAAAGGTGAAATCTTTCGCCGTCTGTGATAAAAACATAACCTCCCGCCGCACAGTGTCTTCATCTTTCAATAGGCTTTTTCAGCCTCAAAGCGTTCATTACAAATCTCTCTCATCAAAACCAGTTCTTCTTCAATCTCTATATCCGTCATTTCCGGTTTTATAACCATACTCTCAAGGATTTCAAAACTAAAATTACTTAATCCATAAATCTTTATTTCTTCCCATAATTTCCCAGGCAAAGCGCTGTGCGTATCAAATTTCTGCGAAAACGCAAAGCGGTTTTTCATTCCTTTTACATCCCGGCTCGCGCCTAAAAGATAACGCCCGCTGACTTGATTGACTATACAGTAAATACCTGCTTCCGCCCGTTCCTGTTTGTATTTGTTAATTAATTCTTTACGATTTTCTTTATTCATCGCTAATTCTTTCTAATTATTGCCATATCCCATTTCATTCAGCATCCGCTCCAAAACCCTAAACCGTTCGCCCAACAATTCATCCGCTTCACTGAAGCCACGGCGCAGCAATTCAATGTCCTCATCCAGCTTAGGGTTATCCAAGCAAACGGAAACCGTCATAGCGTCGCCCTGCAACCCAATGCGGTCAATTTCCGGCCTTTCCGGGTCATAGAGCTTTTCCGCGCGATACGCTTCCCCTATATAGCGGCGGGACCGGCATATTAAAATCGCCAAATCCAGCACCCGATGCAAAGGTAATTCTTCTGACTGGCGCGACCATTTTTCACCGGTATGACGCCACACTTTAGCTGAAATATCCACTTTGCCGCGGTCATTCCATTGCGCCAAACCTAAAGACAAACCCTGTGCGTCGGATTTATAGGCATAACGTCCATCTATATTTTCATAATCCTCCACTACTATCACCGGTTTATGTTTTAACTCACTGGGAATTTTCATTAAAACTCTCCTGTTTATCTACTAATTTAGTTATCTACTAAAATTATATAAATAATAGTAATTAATGTCAAGTCAGCGTATTGCTTTTTTTAAAATCCATGCCGCCAGTAGTCACAGTACAGCGGGAAAAAAACCCTAGTCATTAGACTTATAACGAAATTAAAATAATGATATAACAAAGAACTGAAATATGAAATAATCAAAAATTACAAAGAAGCTGAATTCAAAGCGGTGACGGGGTCAGTGTACAGGTGGGCCGCAGGCAAATGGCGGAAGTGTTGAACAACTTGTTTTCTGCTTTTGTTCCAGGAAAATAAGTCACGAAACGGTTGTCATTCCAATAATCTAAAAAGCGGTCATACCCTGACTAGGGTATGACGTTCTAGGGGGATAGGCATTTTTTAGCGGTCTTTTTTGCTCATAAGTTAAAAAAGAATTTATCATAAAATGACTTATTTTTCTAAACTTTCTTAGCTTGCTTAGTTGACTTAGCAAGAATTTCGAATATAATAAAATTGTATTTAAAGATACGAAAATTTTCGCCGCAAACCGGAGCGGGGTATAAAAAAAGGGTCGAAAATGTTGCCCCCGCCGTCATATATAGCGGGGGTTTCTCCTTAAAGGGCAATTTTTATGAATGAAAATGACA
>JAISDD010000173.1 GCA_031265005.1 Syntrophomonadaceae bacterium
ATTTGCCGTTCGGTATGATGATGGAAAAGATCCGCGAGGGGTTGAACTGGCTGACGTAGTATTGATAGGGGTTTCAAGAACTTCTAAAACGCCGCTTTCCATGTATTTGGCCCATAAACGCATTAAAGTTGCAAATGTTCCTTTAGTGCCGGAAGTTATTCCGCCGGAACAGCTTTTTACTGCGGCTAAAGGTAAAATTATCGGATTGATTATAAGGGATGAGCAGCTTACCAATATACGGTCGGAGCGTTTGAAAACTTTGGGGCTGGGAGGGCAAGCCAGCTATGCTTCGTCTAAGCGAGTTTTTGAAGAACTGGAATATGCGGAGAAGATAATGAAAAAAATTGGCTGTCCTGTAATTGATGTGACCAATAAAGCCATTGAAGAGACGGCCAGTAAAATATTGGAAATATACTATAGGAGGATAAGTTATGTCAAAACATAAGTATGTTTTTTTGTTTGAAGAAGGAAATGCCGACATGCGGCTTCTTTTGGGCGGCAAAGGCGCTAATTTGGCGGAAATGACCAGAATAGGGTTGCCGGTCCCTCCTGGGTTTACGATAACGGCAGAAGCTTGTAACGCTTACCTGGCGGCTCAAGAACAATTTCAGAAAGAAATTATGGAACAAGTTTATGAAGCTTTGTCTATACTTGAAAAAAAGACCGGTAAGACTTTTGGGAATAAAAATAATCCTTTGTTAGTTTCAGTCAGGTCTGGAGCTGCTGTTTCCATGCCAGGTATGATGGATACTATATTAAATTTGGGTTTGAACGATGATTCGGTTCAAGGTTTAACGGCTCTGACCGGGAACGACAGGTTCGCGCAAGACTGTTACCGGCGTTTTATTCAAATGTTCAGTAATGTAGTACTGGGAATAGAACATAACTTGTTCGAAGGAATTGTAGAAAAATATAAACGCAAATTGAACGTAATATTTGACTATGAAATTCCGGCGGGAGAATTAGAGTTAATCATAAATGATTATAAAAAATTAGTAAAAAAGGAAATGGGTTTTGATTTTCCGCAAGATGTATGTGAGCAATTGGTGAGGGCTATTCAAGCTGTATTTACTTCGTGGAATAACAACCGGGCGATCATTTACCGGCGTTTGAACAAAATAGACGACGCTTTAGGGACGGCGGTTAACATTCAATGCATGGCTTTCGGAAATATGGGAGATGATTCAGGAACCGGCGTTGCTTTTACCCGCAACCCTTCTAACGGAGAGAAAGAACTGTATGGAGAATTTTTAATTAACGCCCAGGGTGAAGATGTGGTAGCCGGCATCAGAACACCGATGCCGATTGCAAAATTAAAAGAGAAACTGCCGGAAGTTTATCAGCAGTTTATTGACACTTGCTCGGTTTTGGAAAGGCATTATCGGGATTTGCAGGATATTGAATTTACGGTAGAAAAGGGCACTTTATACATGCTGCAGACCCGTAACGGCAAGCGCACCGCCAAAGCCGCAGTAAAAGCGGCTGTAGATATGGTAGCCGAAGGTCTTATAAGCAAACAGGAAGCTTTGTTACGCGTAGACGCGGAAGCAATTAATACTTTATTACATAGGCAAATTGATGATTCTATTGAGCTTAACGCTATAGCGGTAGGATTGCCGGCTTCTCCGGGCGCTGCCTGCGGGAAAGCGGTTTTTGACGCTAATCTGGCTGAAAAATTGGGACAAAACGGCGAAAAAGTAGTAATGGTAAGAAACGAAACTACCCCTGATGATATACATGGCATAATATACGCGGAAGGGGTTCTTACTGCCCGCGGCGGCATGACGTCTCATGCGGCGGTGGTGGCGCGAGGCATGGGGAAACCCTGTGTATGCGGCTGCGAAGGGATTAATATAGACTATAATAACCGCACTTTTACCGCTAATGGCGTCGTTGTTCACGAAGGAGATATTATAAGCATTGACGGAGCTACCGGTAAAGTGATGCAAGGCGAAGTAGCTATGATCGAGCCGACCTTTTCTTATGAGTTCGAAACGTTGTTAAAATGGGCCGATGAAGCCAAAAAACTACAGGTAAGGGCTAACGCGGACACGCCGGAGGATGCTGTTAAAGCCAGGGAATTCGGCGCGGAAGGGATAGGATTATGCCGGACGGAGCATATGTTTATGGCTCAGGAAAGGCTGCCGCATGTTCAAGAAATGATATTAGCTGAAAATGTAGAGGAACGGCAAAAAGCTTTGGGGAAATTATTGCCTTTTCAAAGAAAAGATTTTTACGAGATATTAAAGGCTATGTCCCCGCTGCCGGTAACCATAAGATTGCTGGATCCTCCTTTACATGAATTTTTACCTGATCGCGAATCATTATTGTTGCAGGTATACGATAAAAAACAAAGAAAAGTATTAGATAATGAACTGTTTCAACAAGAAGAAATGTTGAAAAAAATTGACAATTTATCAGAAGCGAACCCAATGCTGGGACACAGGGGATGCCGCTTGGGGCTGAGTTATCCTGAAATTTACCGTATGCAGGCCCGCGCCATATTTGAGGCGGCCGCACAGCTAAAAAAAGAAAACGTAAAGACGTTTGCGGAAGTTGAAATTCCCCTGGTTATGGATGTGGGAGAATTGCAATTCCTGAAAAAAGAAATATTTGAGGTATACGAAACTGTTAAAGAAGAACTGGGAGTAGAGTTGGATTTTTCGGTGGGAACTATGATAGAATTGCCCAGGGCCTGTCTGGTGACAGAGGAAATAGCTGAACAAGCAGAATTCTTTTCCTTTGGTACCAATGATCTTACCCAAACCACTTTGGGCTTTAGCCGTGATGATGCTGAAGGAAAATTTATTCCGGTGTATTTGGAAAAAAAGATAATGAAAGAAAACCCTTTTGCTGTACTTGACCGCAAAGGAGTAGGTTCATTGATGAAGATGGCCATTTCCGGAGCCCGAAAAGCGAAACCGGGCGTTATGATGGGAATTTGCGGCGAACATGGTGGAGAACCTAATTCAATAGAGTTTTGTCATCAAATAGGGCTTGATTATATAAGCTGTTCGCCTTATAGAATCCCGATTGCCCGTTTGTCAGCAGCGCAGGCGGCAATTAATAATGTAAATTAAGGGTGCTGGTTTCGGAAAGAAATCAAACCCGCCGCTGATAGAACAAAGAATAGGCAGTTTTTAAAGGGTGATGACTGTGAGTATTCGTGAAGAGATTGAAAAAAGAGAAGACCAATGCTTGTCCCCATACGCAGTACGTTCAAAATCAAGCCGGGGGCGAGAGCATATGGAGAACGCGGATCCAGTCAGAACTTGTTTCATGGTG
>JAISDD010000203.1 GCA_031265005.1 Syntrophomonadaceae bacterium
AACCGGTTTTAATAACATTGGCGACATTCTCCACAACGGCGCCCAATTCCGGGAATTTGCCTTTTAACGCTTCAACGCCGTTCCAAAACGCTTCCTTGATAAAAGCCGCGCCGCTTCCCGATTTATCCTTAATGTCGGCCAGTACATTTTCAAATCTTTTGCCTAGACCGCCGACAAAACCCTTGACGCTATTAACAACGTTGCTAAACCCGTCCTTAAAAACACCTGCGGATGTTTCGGCCATGGATTTTATTTTGGTAAATGCGTCACCAAACGCACCGCTTACTTTACCGGGCAAGCCTTTAACGAAATTGACGGCGTTGCTGAACCCGCTCTTAAACCAGTCCGTTACTTCAGTAATATACGATTTGATATTGTTGAATATTCCGGCAATGTCTACACCGAAAAGCCCGAATATGTTTTTGGCAAATTCAAAAATATCTTCAAAGAAATTTTTGAAAAAATCGCCAAAACCGGAAGCTATTACCCGCAGTCCATCAAACATACTCTGACCTATATCATCAAGCCTGGTAAACAGGCTGCTTACGGCTTCTATCACACCGGATAAATCACCCCTGAACAACGCGGTGATTATTTTTATTCCTGTTTCAAAGATCGCCCAGCCTGTTTGAACTACACCCCACAACACCTTAAAGGCGCCAACGCCTATCTGAATCGCGGAGGTTAGCGCATTCATAGCTGTCTTAATTACAACCAAAACAGTTTTTTCTATAAAGGTGAGAACGGTCATGGCTGCTTCTTTGATCTTTTTCCAGTCGACGGTTATTTCCCCGGTACCGCCGCTAAACGCCTGGGCTATACGTTTGAAGCAATCCAGCGCGTATTGTTTTAGCGTGTCAAAGTTTTTGACTACCGTATAAATCACCGCTGCTATACCCGCTATAATCCCGATTATGGGAAGCAATGCCCCTGCTGTCGGGCCTGCGGCCAGTCCCATTTTTGCCATGATTTTAGGTAATTTATCCATTGCGGTGTTTATCAGTTCTCCGAATGAAAAAACAGTCTTTAAGCCGCTTATTAGCGTAGGCGCTATGGCAAGTCCGGCAAGTATCTTGGCAAGGTTTTTCCATCCCCCTACAAAATCTTTAACCTTGTTGATGTTATCCCAAACGTTAGCCGCAAACTCTTTGATTTTTTCAATAATCTCCGGAAGCCGCTTGACCGCATCGCCCAGCCATTGCCCAAACGCTTTCCCAACTTCCCGTATCGCCGGCATTTGCTCCACAACAGCGTCTTTGAGATGATCAAACGCCTCGGTAAGCGGCCCGATAGTGCTGCCGATAAATTGGTTCTTCATCCCGGTAACAGATTGTTTCAGCCTGGTTAAGGCGCTTCCATAAGCTTCAGATTGCCGGGCCTGTTCTTCCGTCAAAACCACGCCTAGAGATTTTGCTTCACCCATAAGTTGCTGGAGCCCAGCGCTGCCCTGTTTCATAGCCGCCATCATTTTCGGCCCGGCTGTTTTGCCGAATAAGGTGACCGCAACCTGCGTCCGCTTGGCATCATCCGGCAATGACTTCATATAATCGGACAGCCGTTCCATTGCCTGCTCCGGCTTCATCCCGGCAAGTTTACGAGTCGACAAACCAATAGCCGCAAGCTGTTTCTGCATGGCCTCATTTCCAGCCGCGCCTTGCCTTACGGTCAAATTAAATTTATCAAGGGCGCCGTCAAATTCCTGTGCGCTTAAACCCGATTGTTGCATTGCATAACTAAGGCCCTGGTATGCTTCAATGCCGATGCCTAAGCGGTCTGATGTTTTGGCAACCTTGTCCCCGGTTTCCGCAAAGGAATTGGCCATAGCAACAACCCCGGCCGTTGCCGCGGCAACCCCGCCTGCAAAGCCAAGGGTCAGCTTTTTGGCATTGTCGGCAAAGCCTTTCCAGTCTTTGCCTAGCTGGTCGGCCGCGCCTTTCAAGTCCTCAATCTGTTTTTTTACGGTGCGGATTGCCTGGGACGCTTCCGTGCCCTTTCCCGCGATATTTAATGAGAGGTCCCAGATAGTCTTTTTTGCCATTATATCGCCTCGCCAGCCATTCTCACTTCCCTTTTTTCTTCAGCAATTCAGTATAGATTTCGTTGTATTCAAACAGTTCATATAACGGAAAGTTTTCAAGGTCCGTAATTGAAGTGTTTGAAACAACACTTAACCCCGCCACTGTCTTGCGTATGAAGTCGGCGGGGTCAGCGTAGTCAAATACAGAAGGTTCTATTTCTCCTCCGGCGTTTCTGCCGGTTCGGTAAAACCCCCTTTGTCATCGGCCCTTTCTTCCTCATCGTCGTCTTCATCCTCGGCCGTGAATTGGTCATAAAATTCCTGGGGGTTCCTCTTGCCAACATAGGCCCCCACCGTTTGCCAGACAGCGTCATAATCATCTGCAGGCAATTTTTCCAAAAAGCGGAACGGGACACCGGATATTAACGCCGCCATACGGGCGCAGTATTCAGAACTCTGGCTGCGAATGACCCCCGAAAAATTTCCATGCTGGAATGTTTCCCGTTCGCATTGAATAATAGTCGCGCCCTTTACCTTGGAAAAATCCAAAGCAATTTCGATGATGTCCCGATCTTCCCATTTCAGTGAAGATGACAGTTTTACGTTTACAGTGCCTATGAACATTTTATCCTCCTGTTCTGTTAGCCGACAAATATATTGCGGCGAAGCGTTTCAAGCAAATCATACTTATTGGCGGTATAAATGCCTTTAAATGCATCCCATTCCAAAACTTCTTCTCCATCCAGCCAGTGATGCGCATAATATATTTGAACCACAATCGATGCGTCGCTCG
>JAISDD010000204.1 GCA_031265005.1 Syntrophomonadaceae bacterium
CCGGATTTTCACTTATTTTTTGCAGGATTTTGTTTATACCGCGGGATTTATTTAACAGAGTTTTTTCCACCTAAGTATCTCCCTCCTACAAAATATATTTGCTAAGCTCTTCGTCAACAACAATTTTCTCTAATCTTTTTCCGACGTATTCTCTATCAATTTTAATTGTTTGCCCGCTCAAATACGGCGCCTCAAACAATAATTCCTCTAACACTTTTTCCATTATGGTATGCAACCTTCTAGCGCCAATGTTTTCCGTTCTGGCATTAACCTGAAAAGCCATTTCAGCTATATAATCAATAGCGTCTTCGGTAAACGCAACCTCGACATCTTCTGTTTTCAGCAAAGCGGTATATTGTTTTATTAAAGAATTATTAGGTTCCGTCAATATTCTTTTTAAATCTTGGCAGGTAAGCGATTTTAGCTCAACTCTAATGGGAAATCTTCCCTGCAATTCAGGTATCAGATCCGATGGTTTACTTATATGAAAAGCTCCGGCGGCAATAAAAAGAATGTGATCTGTTTTTACCGGCCCATATTTAGTAGTTACAGTAGAACCTTCCACTATCGGCAAAATATCCCTCTGCACCCCTTCCCTGGAAACATCAGGTCCTTGCGACGAATTTTTACCGGCAATTTTATCTATTTCATCCAAAAATATTATTCCGTCTTCTTCCACTCTGTTCAAGGCAATTTTCCCTACTTCATCCATATCCACTAATTTTTGCCCTTCTTCGAAAGCTAATATTTTGCGCGCTTCTTCAATAGAAACTTTTCTTTTTTTCTTGTTTTTAGGCATAATACTGCCCAGGGCGTCGTTTATGTTTGCTCCCATCTCTTCCATGCCATAACCGCTAAACATATCTAAAAAAGGATATTTTTTTTCTTCCTGTTCTATTTCGATAATTTCATTTTCTAATTCCTTGCGTTCCAGTTTTTGCTTTAATATTTCTTTTTGCTGTTCCTCATGTAAACTGCTGCTCTCAGATTTATTTTCTCCGTCATTCTCATACATTTGATTAAAGAAAAATTCCAAAGGATTTTTAGAATTTTTGCTCTTTTTGCCACTGGAAGGAACGAGAAACTCCAGCAACCTTTCTTCAGCCAATTTACGGCTTTTTTCGTCAAATTCTTCCATTTTTTCGTTCTTGACCGCTCGTACTGTAGTTTCCGTCAGTTCTCTGACCATTGACTCTACATCTCGCCCTACATAACCAACTTCCGTAAACTTGCTGGCCTCCACTTTTATGAAAGGAGCATTCACCAACCGGGCCAGCCTTCTGGCTATCTCTGTTTTCCCCACACCGGTCGCTCCGATCATTATTATATTTTTGGGGTAAATTTCCTCTTGCAGGTCAGCATCCAGTAATTTTCTGCGATACCTGTTGCGCAAAGCTATTGCCACCGCTTTTTTGGCAGCATCCTGCCCCACTATATATTTATCTAATTCAGCAACTATTTCTTTTGGAGTTAAACCCATCAGTACCATTCCTCCACTTATAATGCAATCTCTTAATAAAAAAACGGATAAATATAATGATTTTCATTAAAATACTCTTAATTATTCTATAATTTCAACTGTAATGTTATCATTAGTGTAAACACATATCTCAGAAGCAATATTTAAAGACTCGTACGCTATCTGCTCCGCCGGCAATTCTGTAAACTTATATAAAGAACGTGCCGCCGCCAGAGCGTAAGGAGCCCCTGACCCAATGGCCGCAATCCCATCTTCAGCTTCAATCAGTTCACCATTTCCTGAAATGACAAACATTTTTTGTTTGTCGGCTACCAGCAACAAAGCTTCTAATTTTCTTAAAATCCGATCAGAACGCCATTCTTTAGCCAATTCCACTGCAGCCCTAGTCAGATTTCCGCTGGTTTTTTTTAACTGCTCGTCAAATTTGTCGAATAAAGTAAAAGCGTCCGCAACCGAACCCGCAAACCCGGCTATTATATTTCCGTCATAAAGTTTTCTGATTTTTTTAGCATTATGCTTCATTATAGTATTCTGGCCAAAAGTTACCTGCCCGTCTCCGGCTATCGCAGACTTTGCTCCTCTTCTGACCGCCACAATAGTTGTTGCTGTAAACACTTTTATTTACCTCCTGGGATGGTTTAAAGTGTGTATCTTTTTTATTTCCTCTTTGCTCAAGTGCGTATATATTTGTGTAGTGGAAATTTTTACATGTCCTAACAGCTCTTGAACTGATCTCAAGTCAGCCCCTGCGCTCAACAAATGCGTGGCAAACGAGTGGCGCAGCATATGGGGATGAACTTTTTGTTTTAACGACGATATTTCCGCGTATTTATTTATAATATTTCTAATAGAACGGACGCTTATGCGAGTCCCGAATTTATTCAGAAACAATGCCGGTTCTTCAATTGCCGCGCCGCTTTTCTTCAGTAAAAATCCCCTGCCGCCGTTTACGTAATTATTTATGCTGTCAATAGCGGCCTTACCTACCGGAACTATCCGTTCTTTGTCTCCTTTGCCTCTCACTCTCAAATAGCCTTTTCCTGTTCCTAAATCCCGTACATTCAAAGATACCAGCTCGCTTACCCTCAAACCCGAAGAATACAGCAACTCCATGATAGCCCTATCCCGTTTACCTAAGGTCAATTTTTCATCGGGAGTTTGTATTAAAGTTTCAACTTCTTCCTTATAAAG
>JAISDD010000082.1 GCA_031265005.1 Syntrophomonadaceae bacterium
TCCAAATAATCATAAAAAGAAGCCAGTCTTAGAAGCTCCTCTTCCGGTTTTTGCTCTAATAACGCCCGGAACAATTCGCCGGACTCACAAGCTGAACCTAACAGTAACCCTTCCCGGTATTTTATTATTTCAGCTCGTTTTAGTTTGGGAAAACGATAAAAATTATCTAAATAAGAGCCGCTGACCAGATTATATAAGTTGCGCAGCCCCGTCGAATTTTGCGCCAATATGATAATATGATGCGCTTTTTCTTTTTTGTCAGTATTGACTAAATATCCTTCAACCCCGTATATAACTTTTATATTATATTTACGCGAATATTTATAAGCGTCAGGAAAAGCCTGTATGCATCCATGATCGGTTATTGCTATAGCTTTATGGCGCCATCTCGCCGCCAGCTTGATCAAATCTTCTATTTCGGTGAGTCCGTCCATCGCGCTCATTTTGGTATGGGCATGGAGTTCAATGCGTTTTTCCGTGCCCGTGTCCTGACGTTCCTGCTTTTCTCCTTTCAAATATCCGTTCATAATCAGCACTATTTCTTTAGCACCTTGATCATAACGCGGATTGCCTCTGAAAGCAGCGTAATCTCCTATATTCAAGCTGTCAAGCTCCAGACGGTCACAAAAATTCTTTATCGCCAAACTGCTTTTTCCATCGGTAATAAAATACGTTATAACATAAGTGTCGCCTTTCAGCGAGTGTATGCCTTTATCCCATACCTCCCCCCGGACCGAAATCATTTTCATGCCTTCTTCTACCTCGTTTAACGGCACAAAATTTTGACTGTCCATGGAAATAGGCTTTAATTTCGTATTTTTTTTACCTTTCTTAGTTTGAAGCTGTTTTTTGTCTTCTTCAATGACTGGTAAAGATATCTTACCAAAATCCGTCATATATTGAAGCGGTTTTTCTTCTTGTTTTCTTTCTTCGCATTGTACCCTTACCAAAATCCGGTATTGATATTCTTCCCAAAACCAGTCTGATAAACAATTGCAAAACTCATTTTCCAGTATAGTCTCATAAATATCTTGAGTTGCGGTAATAATCTCAATAACATTTCTGTCAAAGCGCCAGGAAATTTCCGAAAAATACTCTGTGCCTGACAATCGCAGGGAAAGCAGGCGATAGAAATTTTCTTCCATAATCTTACCGATACATCTGGCGCCATCAATCGGCGCTGTAACCAATTCCACCTCCATTAAAAAATCAAAAACTTTCTTTAAGTCGGAGGCCAGTGCTTTCAGCTTTATTTTTTCTATCAAATCAGGGACCGTCAGATAAAAGCGCCAGAGCGCCTTGCGAGGATAAACTTCTACTTTTTGAATACTGCTCCCCTGCCACCAGAGCGCTTCATCAGTTTTTATAAAATTTTGGATAAACGCGTAAAAATCCATAACCATAATCCTTCATCATTTAATTGAGTACGTCGATCTTTTTGATCTCTTTATTTTTAGAAATTTCCTTTATCAATTGGCTCATATCCATATTTTGCGGTAAGTCAATGGACAGCTCCATTTCTAATTCCTCCGTATCGTCTATGTGATGCAGGTTAATATCTTTTATAAGCACATTCATGTCGCCCAGCAGCGAACCTACATAACCTATTTGCCCGGGTCTGTCGTCAATCACTACTACTATCCCTTTATAGCGGCGTAACCCTGAGAATTTTTCCTCAATCTTTATAAAATAAATCAGCACAAACAAGATTAAAACAGAACTGGCAATAGCTGGTACATATAATCCGGCTCCAATAGCTAAACCTATACAAGCCACTACCCACAGACCCGCCGCTGTGGTAAGACCGCTAACCGTCGGGCCTTCCCTGAGTATAGTCCCCGCTCCTAAAAATCCTATTCCGCTTACTACTTGAGCGGCTATTCGCCCCGGATCCGCATTGGATACTTGAAAAAACTGATTAAAAATATCCAAAGACACAATCATAGCTAAAGTTGAACCGACACAGACCAAAGTATATGTACGCAAACCGGCGGGACGGCTTAAACTTTCTCTTTCCAGCCCTATCAAGCCTCCTAAAACACACGCTAGGGCTAACTTGAAAATCATTTCAAAAATGTCCACAGTACTCAAAACCTCATTATTATTTATTTTTTATTACTTGACAGCAAATCCATGATGTAATCGTCGATCACGCTTATATCTATTAATTCTATTTCTTCCAGCCAGCGTTTTTTCAGTTCCGCTTGCCCGGCTTGCAAAGATTTGGGACCGATCGTAATTCTTAGCGGGATCCCTATCAAATCCGCGTCTTTAAATTTAACCCCTGCCCGTTCATCCCGGTCATCAAATAACACTTCTATTTTTTTCTTTAACAATCTTTCATAAATATCACTGGCCGCTTTCATCTGTTTTTCGTCTTTACTGTTTACCGGCACTATTATAACTTGATACGGGGCAATGGCTAAAGGCCATATAATCCCGTTTTCATCATAGTTTTGCTCGACCGCGGCCGCCATAGTTCTGGAAACTCCTATTCCGTAAGAGCCCATAACCATTTTCCGGCTGACGCCTTCCCGGTCCAAAAAAGACGCTTCCATCGCTTCCGAATATTTAACGCCCAGTTTAAATATTTGTCCCACTTCTATGCCGCGAGCGCTGGCTAAAGGAGCCGAACAGAAAGGACACGGCTCCCCGTCCGTTACGTTACGGATATCCTCAAAAGCTACAGGGGTGAAGTCTCTTTTCACATTTACATTCACATAATGAAACCCGTCTTCATTAGCGCCGCATATGAGGTTCTCCATTATTGCAACTTCTTTATCAGCATAAACGGGCAAAGTAGTTCCTACCGGCCCTAACGAGCCAAAGCCGGCCCCGCAATATTTTTGCGCGGCGGCGTCATCGGCCATTAATAACTCTTTGCAACGCAGCAAACGCTTCAGCTTTATTTCGTTTAATTCCCGTTCTCCTCTCAGTACAGCTATGACCGGTTCGGAATCAGCTATTAATAACAAAGTTTTAAGTAATTTAGCTTCCGGCGTTTTAAAAAAAGTCGCTACATCTTTTATGCTCTTTTGCTCAGGAGTCGCTACTTTTTGCAAAGGCAGCCAGGATCCATCTTCACTGGCCAAAGCGTCTTTTTCACCGCCGCCAGCGGCGGCGACTTCCACATTGGAAGCATAATCGCAATTCGGGCAGTATACCACTGTGTTTTCACCGGACGCGGCCAAAACCATAAACTCATGGCTTTCACTGCCCCCTATGGCCCCATTGTCCGCTTCCACTATCCTATACTGTAAACCGATACGATTAAAAACGCGGTTATAAGCTTCTTTCATTTTCTTATAATTCTCTTCCAAGCCCTCATAGTTTTCATCGAAAGAATAAGCGTCCTTCATAATAAATTCCCGCCCTCGGATCAATCCAAAACGCGGCCTTATCTCATCCCGGTATTTATTCTGAATTTGATAGAGCAGCAACGGTAAATCCCGATAGGAATATACATCAGCATTAACCAAAGAAGTTATCATTTCTTCATGAGTAGGCCCTAAAGCAAAAAAGCGCTGACGGCGGTCATTTAAACGGAACATCTCGTCCCCATATACTTCCCATCGCCCTGATTGTTCCCACAGTTCTTTAGGCTGTATGATCGGCATCATTATCTCTTGGCCGCCGGCTTGATCCATCTCTTCGCGTATAATTTGCATTATCTTCTTTAATACGCGGTTAGCCAGCGGCAGGTAACTATAAATTCCTCCGCTC
>JAISDD010000099.1 GCA_031265005.1 Syntrophomonadaceae bacterium
GAAAAAAGCATCCTCACAGTTAAAAGTATACTCCATCCTACATATTTATTATAATCAACCCTAATATTTTTCATTACAACATCCTCTCTATTGCTTTCCTGACGCAAGAGAAAGCACTGCTTCCTGTGAAAAATTTTCTTTTTGTAAAATTCCTTCCTGTGTTCCTTCACAGAGCACAATAATTCTGTCTGACATGCCGAGCAATTCTTCCATATCGGAGGAAATCATAATAATCGCAATGCCCTTTTCGCAAAGCGAGTGCATCAGTTTGTA
The DNA here is from genome assembly GCA_031265005.1 of Syntrophomonadaceae bacterium. Taxonomy (GTDB): domain Bacteria; phylum Bacillota; class Syntrophomonadia; order Syntrophomonadales; family Syntrophomonadaceae; genus JAISDD01. The sequence continues at coordinate 274 of JAISDD010000099.1, forward strand.
TATTTCCTGTTTTACTCCCACGTCAATTCCGCGCGTAGGCTCGTCAAATATCAATATTTTCGCCACGCCTGCCAGCCATTTTGCCAGCACGACTTTTTGTTGGTTGCCTCCCGATAAATTTCGTACTTTTTGCATTGCCGATGGCGCCACAATACGCAATGAAGTCATTTGATCGCCGACTAATTTTCGCTCTGCAGCTCCATTTATCACTGAAAAATGTGAAATAGCATCTAAATTTGGCAATGCAATGTTATCTGCTATTGTCAGGTTCAGCACAACACCCTGACGCTTGCGATCTTCAGGTATCAATACAACGCCTGCGGCAATGGATTCATATGGAGAGCGGGCATTAAACTCCTTATCGGATAACCATACGGCGCCGGAATCTCGCATGTCAGCGCCAAACAGCACACGCATAATTTCTGTCCTGCCCGCGCCCACCAGGCCGCCAAAACCCAATATTTCCCCGCCGTGCAGTTCAAAAGACACATCTTGTACCCCATTACCGCACAATTTGTCCACTCGCATTACTACATCGCCTATTTTTTTTTCACTCTTTGGAAAAGTGTCCGTTATCTCACGCCCGACCATGCCCCAAATCAATTTTTCCCGAGACATGTCTGCGGTAAGGTAAGTGCCAATCTTTTGACCATCCCGAATAATGCTGACTCTATCGGATATTTGAAAAATCTCATTAAGGCGGTGTGAAATGTAAATAATGGTTACATGTTTCTCGTGCAGTCGCTTCATCAAGCGAAACAATATTTCTACTTCGTTTTTCGTCAACGGCGCAGTAGGTTCATCCATTATCAATATCCGCACATTTTTTGACAATGCTTTTGCTATTTCTACAAGCTGCATATATGCCATTGACAAGTCGGCTACAGGCGCCTGTGGGTCAACAAAGACGCCCATGCTTTCAAATATTCCGGCAGCGCGCCGTTCCATTTCCATTCGGTTTACTATACCATACTGTGCAGGAATATTACCTACAAAAATATTTTCAGCGACAGACAGGGCAGGCATCAGATTAAACTCTTGATAAATAACTTCAATGCCAAGTGAACGGGCAAGTAATGGTGTTATTTCATTATATCGAAAACCATTAATATGAATTTCGCCTTCATCTGGCCTGATTGCGCCGGAAAGCACTTTAATAAATGTTGATTTCCCTGCGCCATTTTCCCCAACCAGCGCATGCGTTTCCCCTTCATAGAAATCCAGAGATACATCATCAAGCGCCAAAACGCCAGGGTATTGTTTTGTTATATGTTGCATGGAAAGTAAAACACGATCTTGCACCAAGCCCCCCTGGAATCTATTTGTTAAAACAATTTCGAGGGCAACCCGTAAAGTACGCATTGCCCTCTTCGGTCGATTTATTTTTAATCGGCAAGGTATTTGTCTAAATTCTCAAGTGTGACCTGCGTCATGGGGAAGTAGGTAACAGCGTACTCTTTATCAACAATACCCGTCTGGTAAGTTTTAACAGAGCGCAGGAACATTTCATACAACCCCTTGTCCAATTCAACGGAAATTGTACCGCGATAAATACCGCCATCACGCATTGCTGCAATACCCGGATTGGTTATCTCTGCTGTAAAAATACCCAAATTGCTTTCCTTGCCTTTACCGGCGGCTTTAAAAACCTCATAACTGGTCAGAGCGCCCAATTCGCCAAGAGTCATGATAACGTTTATATCGGGATAAGCAGAAAGGATATTCTCTGTTGCCGAGGTAGCTTCATCAACCCATGTGCCAGCCGTGCGGATGACGATTTTTGAATCCGGCTGTGGACAAATTTCGTAAAATCCGTCTTCCATGCCATTTCCACGCTTCCTGAATTCGTCGGTCAAATCATAGGTGAGAATGGCAGCGGTGCCTTTCCCGCCGGTTGTCTTTTTCAGCCAATCACCCGCCATTTTGCCAATATTATAGCCGACCTGATAATTATCAGCCATAAAACAATAGGTGCTTCCTTCAACATTGGTGTCATATGCCGCAACTAGAATACCCTTTGATTTTAGCTGGCCCATCAAAGGCGCAACGGTATCAGCGCTTAAAACATGTATGATGATTATATTGCACCCGGCTATTTCGAGGTTTTCTAGGGCGCTCGGGATATCTTCGGCGCCATTTGTCAGTTCTTTTGCGATCAACGTATAACCCTGTTCGTCACATTCTTTCTGGATCATATTGACCGCATTGATAAAAATTGGATTCGTTGAAATCGACTGCATGGCAATGCCGATTTTTAACGAATCTCCTCCACTTCCCTCCTGTTTCCCTCTTCCAAACACCGTGGTAGGTATTGCAAATAACAAGAGTACCGCCACAAAGATAAACATCCCGTTAAATCGTCTCATAATGTCCTCCAATTGAAATATAAATTAGTAGCACTCATGATGCTACCATTATGCTCTAATGCTCTTTAGTCCTACAAAAATATACCTCCATGCTGATATGCTTAATTTGCTAAACCTGCTATAATAAAATAAAAAGAGATGTGTATTTATAATACACCCGTATGCCGTACTTGCCGATTTTTCCTGAGCTGGCCTCCGCCAAAGCTCTTGCCCGTCACTCGTCCAGCCAAGTCCATCTCACCGGAACCGGCAGTTTCACATGCCTCCGTTGAACCGGCGGTATTACCACAGGATCATCCATTTTAGTCTCTTTAATAACCTCCAAACCAATATGTAAAACTGTTTTATAAAACTATTTTAGTAGTATACCCTGATTTTTATGATTGTCAACAAAAATTTTCAAAAAAAAATTTCATTTTCCACCTTTTTTACAAAAAATTGCCTAAAAACGCTTGTATATGCGGCGGTATCCGGATAAATTATGGTTTACAGGCAAAAAATGCAGGATAAACGAATATCGAACCGCTTTATTCAGAAGAATAACCGGACAAATGTGTACCAACTGCTCAGGAGGCATTCCGGGCTTACCCGGCAGGATATGGTCCGGCGCTTGGGGTTGTCGCTTCCAACGGTGGTCAATAACATTAACGATTTGCAGCGGGAAGGATTGATAAAAGAGGAGGGGGCCATTGGCAATACCGGGGGCCGTCGCGCAAAAACCTACACATTTGACAAAAATGCGCGGGTTGCCTTTGGTTTGGATGTAACCCGCGATTATGTTATCGCGGTGGCGGTGAATTTGAGCGGCGAGGTGAACTTCCGGAAACAGGTCTGGATTAAATATGACCGTGCCGACGCCTACTACCGGGCCCTGGGCAATGTGGTCAAAACCATGGCCGCCGCTGTCGGTTTCAACAAAGACCGGATCCTTGGGGTGGGCATTGGCGTTCCCGGTCTGGTTACCGAAGACAACCAGACCGTTTTTTACGGTGAAATCCTCAAGTTCACCGGGGCGACCTGCGCGGAATTTTCAAAATACATTCCCTACAAGACGGCGCTTATTAATGATGCCAGCGCTGCGGGGTTTGGCGAATTCTGGATCCGCGAAGAGCCCGGAAGCGCGTTTTATATCAGCTTGAGCAACAATATCGGCGGCGCCGTCATCATCGAAAATCGCATTCTGGGCGGCGTCCACTTTCATTCGGGCGAAATCGGCCATTTGACCCTCCACCCCAATGGCCGGATCTGTTACTGCGGCCAGAAGGGCTGTGTGGATCCCTACCTTGCG
>JAISDD010000156.1 GCA_031265005.1 Syntrophomonadaceae bacterium
GGCCCCGAAAACTTCAGCATAAATACCTTCTAATATTTCCCGTCCCTCATCATCATAACCGTACCCGGAAGAAGGTTGAAAATAGCTCTCCCGCACTTTGAAATTTTTGAACGCTTCCAGCACTTTTTCCTGATTTTCATAGGCCGTTTCCGCAAAATCATCAAAGATACTTTTTAATTCCGACTCGCCCTGCCTGATAATATCCAAAGCCGACAACTACTCCACCGCTTTCGTTATATTAATGAACTCTATTGTAATATTAATCCGCATACCCCTGCGGGGCACAAGATTAAATCTGTTCCCTTAAAGCGGATACCCCTACGGGGCACACGTTAGTACATACTATCTTGTACCCCAAAGGGGTATTTTCCTTAATTGCGGGCAAATATAACCTAAAGGTCACGAGATTTGTCCGCGTTTTTAATAAAGAATAGTATAATATAAGCGTTCTCCGCTTGCCAAGGTTACTATAAACAAATTATTAACAGGTTTAACCCCCTCTACGCGTTAGCGTCTTGTGCACTAGGCAGATCCGACTCCGATATCACCATCAATTCTTTACGGCTCAAATCATGCCGGTCCACTAAACGCAAAGCTTGCAGCCGGATCGACTTTTCCACCACATTTCTTACGTAGCGCGCGTTTCCGCTGTGCGGATGATGCCATTTAGTAAAATCGTTGAACATTTGCCGCAGCTTCCAGCGACACTTGGCCGTAAGCTCATAATCTCTTTCCTGATAAAGCTGTAAAGCAATATTATACAGCTCATCAGCGCTGTAATCACTGAAATCAATCTGAATGGGAAAGCGCGAACGCAACCCTGGGTTTGAATTCATAAAATATTCCATTTCCCGGGAATATCCTGCCAGTATTACGATTAAGTTATCCCTGTAGTCTTCCAAAGCTTTTACAATAGTCGCGATAGCTTCCGGGCCAAAATCTTTATCTCCGCCCTGAGCCAAAGTATAAGCTTCATCTACAAACATTATTCCCCCCAATGATTTTTTAATCATTTCCCGGGTTTTCTGAGCTGTATGCCCTATATATTCTCCGACCAGATCAGCCCTTTCCACTTCAACCAAATGCCCTTTGCTGAGCAGGCCTATTTCGTTAAAAATTTTGCCCAAATTTCTCGCTACCGTAGTTTTTCCGGTTCCCGGATTGCCCTTAAAAAGCATGTGCAACACGTTGGGGCTGGCTTTAAGCTGCATCCGCGCGCGCCGGTTCTGCATCAAAGTATAAGCTGTAACTTCAGCGATAGCCTTTTTCACCTCTTTTAAGCCAGTCAGCCTTTCCAATTCCAGCAACGCTTTGGCGCCGAACGCAGCATGATTAATAACCGGTATGGAACCGGCGGAATATTCATTTTTTAAATCGGCAAATCTCATGGATATTTCCAATATTATCACCACTTTTTCTTAATCAGCTAATTCAGTATATGCAAAACTAACAAAAGTGGTGCTGTTAAGCAGAAGCCAGGAAAACCTTTGTTATTTTTTCATTCAACCGCCACTGCTTGCTCTAGATCAAAAAAGTAAATATACATTTCTTTAACTTTCTGTTCTCTAATCTCTTCCAGCGCTTCTTTATATATTTTCAGCTGTATACGGTATTTCTCCAGCAACTGTTGATAGCGCGAACCCTCTCCGCCCTCTTTAAAAATAATCGTATCGGTTTTATAATCCACCACCACTAATTGCCCGTCTTCCTCAAAAAAAAGATCAATAACTCCCTGCACCAATAAATGATCCTGGCTGCCGGCAAATTCCGCCCCTAAAAACCCAGGATGCTGCTCTTTGTTAAAAACCGTTTCCCTAAAAAGATGCGGCGCCTGTAAAACCCTGCGTCCTAAATCAGATTCCAGAAAAGCCATTATTTTAGGAATAGGAATAAGCTCCGCTTCATCAGGGCGCAGCAGTTCCTTCTTCACCATAGTTTGCAGCTGCCGCGCCAACTGCGTTTCGTCGGCGGCGTTATTGAAATCCAGATGCTGCATGGCAAAATGCATTAAGGAACCTCTTTCCGCGGCGTTATATTCCTTATGGATATTATTCCCGGCGCCGAATAAAAACAAGGGGCTGCTGTTTAAAGGCGGTATTTCTATCCCAGGGGGAGATTTCTGCTCGCCCTGCAGCCAATTAGCGATCTGAGTGACCCCTAATTTCGCCGGTATCTTTGTAGCAGACTGGAAAGGATACTGCCAGCTTAAACGGCGGATTATTTCTTGGCCGGATTTTTCGCCCGTCTGCTCTTTTAACGGCGCGTTTTCTGTTTTCTCAGTTTGATAAAAGGTAACTGTCTGCGCCGGGACAATATTAACCTGCCATGAAGACGGTTCCGATAAGTCCGCCAGTACCATTTCGGGAAACATCAGACAATCTCTTAAAACCTGTCCGTCCAGATGCCGGGACAGCAGCGGACCTAAAAAATCCAAATAATTGCCGGCATACTGTAAAGCCGAAGGTTCTATAGGCTGCTGCCACTTTTGCACTTTGCGGACAATATCAGACACGGAACCCAATAATATCAATTTATTTTGCGCCCGGGTAAGAGCTACATATAAAACACGCAGTTCCTCAGAAATACTTTCCCGGCGTATCGCCGCTTTTATAGCCAGCCGAGGTATCGTATCACGATAAGCTCCCAATTCAAAATCCGTATAACGGGGCCCCAATCCTAAATTACGATGTAACAGCAAAGCTGAGGAAGTGTCCTGCAAGTTAAAATTCTTTCCCAATTCAGGTACTATAACAATAGGAAATTCCAGGCCCTTGCTCTTATGAATACTCATAATGCGGACGATATTTTCATTTTCTCCCCAAAGTTTAGCGGCTCCCAAATCCCCGCTGCTACTCTGTAAATTATCATAGTAGCGTAAAAAATTATGTAAATTGGGCGTGTTAAACTTCAGAAACTTGTTGACGCGGTCTAAAAACAGCCTTAAATTAGCCTGACGCTGTTCGCCTCCAGCTAAAGCCCCCACATAATAATAATAGCCGCTGTCCATCATGATCTTAATGACTAATTCGTCTAATTTCATGTAGCAGGCATCGTTTTGCCAGTCATTTAAAAACCGCAAAAACGCAGCTGCTTTTTTTTGCAAATCATCATCATGGCTGTCGATATAAGCTAAGAAAGCGTCGTAAAAGGACCGGTCCTGATTTTCATGACGCAGCAGCCAAAGTTCTTCCGGAGTGAAAGCCCCCAGATCGGAACGCATGACGCTCAGCAAAGGAATGTCTTGCCGTTTATTATCGATAAGCCTCAGCAAATTGATAAAAATATCAACTTCCAAAGCATTGAAATAACCTTGATTTACGTCAGCGTAAGCGGGAATGTTAAACTGAGTTAAAGTTTGGAGAAATATTGTCGCCCAATTTTTGGTGGTACGCAATAATATGACCACATCAGAGTATTTAACCGGCCTGTACGCTCCCAGTTTCAAATCATAAATTTCCTGCCCGATTATTTTTTTTATCCGCTGAGCCGTGAATAAAGCTTCTTTTTCTATAGTGGTGTATTCCTGGGCTTCTTTCTCATTAAATTCTTCGCTGCCTTCATTCGTTATAAAATTTAATTCCAGCCCCTGCACTCCCCTCGCTGTATCCGCAGGCGGAAGCAATTGCAATCCCGGGTTTAAATAGACCTCTTCCGTATATTCCACTCCCCCCAGGTTCAATGACATAAGGTTCTTAAAAACAAAATTAATACCCGTCAATAATGAGGGCAAGCTGCGAAAATTTTTATTGAGATCTATTTTCATCCCCTTAGACTTTTCGTTTTTAAACAATTGATATTTGCTTTGAAACAAAGAAGGATCCGCCAATCTGAATCTATATATGCTTTGCTTCATATCTCCCACCATAAACAGGTTATCGGGGCGCTTTATTTTCTCTAAAATAGTTTCCTGCACCAGATTACTATCCTGATACTCATCAAAAAAAATAAAAGCAAATTTTTCACGGTATTCGTCAGCTACATGTTTATGTTCCAAAATAGCCAGCGTCAAATGTTCAAGATCATTAAAATCCAGGCAAGCTTTATCATATTTGTAGCTTTGATAAAGTTCCCCGAATTCTTTCACCAACCCGCCCAAATATTCCATGTAAGGATAAAGTGAGTTTAAATCATTATGCCATGCGGGCAGGTCCGCATTTATCAAGGGGTCAAGCGCTTTCTTCCTGATATTCAGCGCTTCATCGCGATAAAGCTTGACCGTCATTTTTAACGCTTCGTCCGCTTCTTTGCCGGGCGGACGCAAACGAGGCCAGTTCATCTCATTCAGAGCCGTCAAAAACGCTTCCCCGTTTTTGCCCAAAGCCTCCAGCAGCGCGGAACAGTTTAAGTCCTCTTGCTGCAGAGTATCGCTATACCCTTCAAAGCTGTCAGCGTTTTGCAGTAATTTAAGACCCTGCTGAAAATAAGCCCGCATATTATTAATATATTCTTCCATCTGCTCCCGCCAAGCAAGCCATGAAGGCCCGGCTAAAAATTCTTCATAGGTAAAAGAAAATTCAGCGCATTTGCTATTCAGCCATTGCCAGGGCTGAGGCTGACTAAAGATAAAATCATAAACGCGCAGCAGTAATTCATCAAAGGCTGTATCATCTTTAGCCGCGCCGAACATTTCAACCAATCCGGACAACAAAGCGTTAGGCTCCATAAAAGATTCTTCCAGCATTTCCCCTATGAGGTTCCGTTTGATTAATAAAGCGTCATTAGCGTCCAAGATCCTAAAATTAGGGTCCACATCTACCAGATGAAAGTAAGTTCGTATAACATCTAAACAAAAAGAATGCATCGTACCGATAGAAGACCTTTTTAATATTTGAGTTTGTTTCCGGAAATAGCGCTCGTTTTCGCTTCCGGCCCCAGAACCGTCCAGTTCCGCCATTAGGGCTCCGTGAATACGTTCCCGCATTTCGCTGGCGGCCGCGTTAGTAAATGTAACGATCAAAAACTGATCCAGATTCACTTTTCTCGTTTTCATGATATGAATTATTCTCTGTACCAGCACCGCGGTTTTTCCGGAACCGGCCGCGGCCGACAATAAAAGATCCTGATCAATGCTATGTATGGCTTTTTTTTGTTCTTCAGTCCAACCCGTCATTTGCGGCGCCTCCTTCGGCGGCTGATAAATTCATAATAACCGCTTGTTTTTTATATGAGTTAAGCAGGCGATAGTTATTCTCCGGCAAAGCAGGGTCAAAACGGCAAATAGAAGCATAAGCACAGTATTGGCAAGCGTTTTGACTCTTCATTTTCACCGGAGCTATTTTTATCACTCCCTGCTCAATGCGTTCCCCTGTCTGTTGCAAAGTATGTTCCACATGCTTTATTAATTGGCGCCAACCGTTCTCGTCTAAAACGGAAGAAGCTTTAGAAACTGAGGCGTCTTTGTTCAAACTGACCGGTATAACGGAAGAATTGGCAGTAATAGCGCGGTCCAAGCCTCGAATAGCCGCTTCATCATCCAGAACCAACCCTTTCAAACCCAAACGCTTTTGCCGTTCTTCCGCAATAACTTCCGCTTGCAAATCGGCAGATTCAATGAACGGGTCGTCGATATGAAAATAAAATACTCCGGCCGGGCGCGGATTATCGTATCCGAAAGCGCCCGCTCCTAACAAAACTGCTTGTAAATAAATAATCAATTGCAGATTCAAGCCATTATAAATTTCACTTAAATTAAATTTTTTAGCCCCGGTCTTATAGTCCAGCACGGTAACATAAAAATCACCGCCGTTTTTCCATCCGTCAACCCTGTCAATACGCCCTTCTATTATGAGTTTTTTGCCGCCTGACATTACAATTTGCAGCGGCGGCAGCAAACATTCCCGTCCGAATTGGGCCTCCAGCGCCAAAGGCTTGAATTCTCCCTGCACCATCTGGCGCCAAAGAGTTTCCATAGCTCGCATACCTATGCGTTTTAACCTTCGTCCCCAGTAGTTATAGCGTCCGCTGCTGAAAAAAATACGCTCGCCGTATTCTTGTAAAATCTCCTCCAAAACCTGATCGGCTAACACGCGAACCTGCTCCTGAGTCAAGTCAGCATCCTTTTGATCAAAGGCGGCTTTTTGGAAAAAATCAAAAAGCCCCCGATGAAAAAAATCTCCTATATCCGGCGCAGTTAGGCTATACTCTTTTCTGGGTTCAGGACTCAGCGTATACTGAACGAAATAAGCGAAAGGGCATCCGGCAAATTTTTCTAACCTGGAAGCGCTGACCACCAGCGGTTTTGCATCGTTTTTCATCCCGGAAGGCAGCCGTAATAAATCCTGCTGATTATAGTAATTTAATCCTTTATTAGTCAAAGATATGATATTCTCCCATTTATCCTGCTGATTATACCAATCATTAACTTTATTCCATAAATTTTCAGAATTTTCACTCTTTTTATTTTCGCGCAGCTGTTTTAATAAATGGTTGAAAACGCCGCCGGGAGAAGACCAGGGAATTCCCATATCAGAATTAAATTCATTTTCTATCACCATAGAAGGAAAGATTTGCCGCAAGCGATGGAACAGAAGCGAAGGCCGTAACGCCCGGCCCTCGTTATCCGAACCGGCGCAGCTGATATGCAGGAACTCATCAGCCATGGCAAAAGCCATATAGATCAATAAATCTTCTTCCGCATCTTTATATTCCTCTTTGCTCAAAAGAGAGATCCCCTTTTCATCCAGTATCTCTATTTCTTTCATGCTTAGCAAACCTTCATCAGTACCGTTTTTCGGAATAATTCCATCGTTCGCTCCCACTATGAAAACCGCTTTACTGTTGACCTTGGTAGTACGTTTTATATCTCCAATAACCACCTGGTCCAAGGTAAAAGGAATAACACCCAAATGATAGGATTTAAGCCCGGTTTCTAAAATCCTCTGATATTTAGGTAGCCGAAGCTCTTCATCAGAGATAAACTCGCACATTTGTGTGAAAATATCCATAAGGATGTTCCAAACTTGTGAACTTTCCGCCAATAATTCAAACTGCCCCGCCGCAAAAAACCTATTGAGATCGTGTTCTATTTTTTTCCGCAACTCTAAATCCTGTAAATATTGATACAGCGCCCTGGAAATTTCCGTACTGCCATGAAGCGTCTCCAAGCGCTGTTCTAAAACCAGCAAGGGCTCCATTAACCGGAGCCGCAAAGCTTCCATTTCCAAACAGTGATTCTCCTCGCCTTTGGTAAAATCTTTTTTCCATTTTTTCCCTTTAATGCCGTACTTAACGGCGTAGTTTTCGAGTTTTTCCCACTCGTCGCGGCTTAAAGGAGATAGCCCTGTTTTAACCAAACCCAATATATTTTCCTGGTTAAACCCTTTATTTAATATATCCAAAGTGGACAGCAACAGCATGATCAGCGGGTGATTCATGATACTGCGTTTATTATCAAAAAAAAATGGGATTTCATAAAGGCAAAAAATTTGCTCAAACATCATTTGATAATTTTCCCAATCATTGCTAAGAACCGTTATATCTCGCCAGCGCCATTTTTTTTCGTAAACGAGCGCATGGATTGCAAGCGCCGTTTTTTCAATTTCCTTGTAAATATTTCCAGCTTCCCAGCATTCTATATTAGTTACGCCTTCCTGCCAGGCTTGTGCTGGATACGCGTACAACTCGCGCCGCAGGTGCTCTATATCAGGAGGCGCCGTTCTTTCAAAAAGCAGGTCGGCATCCGTTATTTTTTCTTTAATATGATGCTCCCGCGCAAAATCATGCAACTGAAGGAAAACTTTTTCCGCTAGTACAAATAACGACCGATCACGGGAATTTTCATCCTGGCGCCAATGTAAAGAAACACTCAAACTTTGAGCATGAAGTCCGATCTGTTCCATAATGCGAACTAATTGCGGTGAAAAAACCCCAACAAAATGAACCCAAAATTTCGTTTTAGCCAATTCCGGCCATTCCGGCAGTTTTTCGATTAATACGTCAAAAACGTCTTCATTCATTAAATATTTATCACCGCAAAAATCGTTAAGATTTTTATATATTACCGATATATCCGCCAGTTTTTGCCGCAAATGCGACGAAAGGCTCACCTTTTCCCTTAATTCTTCCAAATCGCCAGCAGACACTCCCAGTTGTTTGAACTCCCGGACCATCTTTTCCATATTTTCTATAAAGCCTTCCTGACGGGAAACATTTTTATAGATACTAAGCTGTTTCAAAGAATCATCAACGATTTTTTTCAAAATCATCGTTTGCCCTTGCTCGCTTAACAAAGTTCTGGTTATCCCTCCTACTTGGTTCATTACCCTATGCGCCAGCCGGGTAGGGCTCAAAACTTCAATGTTAATAATGCCCTTGCGTCTCAGATTTTTAATTAAACTCTGTTCGGCTTGCAGAGTAAATTGCTCAGGAACTAATAAAATTATAGGCTGTAAAGGGTCGCGTTTTAATTCATTCTCCATTTGTTCGATAATATACTGTGTTTTCGACTGGAAAGAAGCGCCCAAAATATATTCACAAAACATAATTTGTCCTCTTGGGTATTTACTTTTAATAATAACATAATTTACGAAAGAAGTTTCTAAAAGGGGAATTCGCCGCTTATGAAAAAAGAAGGGATAGTTATCAATTTGACGGACATTATCAACCTATTTTATCAATAATATGCGCACTCCGGCAGCCAATAAAACTATTCCCAAAAAATCCGGCCAGTGCAAAGGATATTTTTTCATGCCAAAAGCCCCTAAATGGTCAATAAGCAGCGCCGTAAGCACTTGAGCAACAATTATGACGGTAGTTGCGTTTCCTACTCCGGCCTGCTCTATAGCTCTCATTACGGCAAAAATTATCACTACATTCAAGAGGCCGCCTATAAACGCGTACCAAGGCGCCGAAGCAACTTTATCAAATTGCGCGGGCCCTATTCTCAGAAACAACAGCAATATAGTAGTAGCTCCTAACCCGACGGCATGAACTATAAAAGTTGATTGCCATATGCCTGCGGCTTTAGTCATCGCCGTATTAAAAGTCCCTTGAAAGGCCATGGCAGCGCCGGCAATGGCCGCCGCGCCAAAATATAACCATCTAAGCATAAAAAAACCTCTTTTAATTTTTGGTTTTATTCTATCATAAATTAGATACTTTTATACCTCAGGAACTTTATTTAAATTTCCGTACTATCCGGCAAAACTAAAGGGCATGTGTCCAGTGCAATACCGTTTACACGCCCTTCAGATCGCTTGAAAAATTTTGTTAAATTTTTGTCGGTCAGTTCACATACTTAGGGCGGCATTCCGTCTTTGTCCGCCAGAAAGTCGCGGCTGACAATATTATTCTTCTTTGCTCTTGCATCCGATTACAATACCGGCAACGCACAGAATAGCTGCGGCAAGCAGGCCGATCAGTATCATTATGCTGCCGGTATCTGGCAGTCCCAGCGGAATATCCTCAGGGATAAATACCCACTCGCCGTCCTCGCCTTGTTCCCATATCCCAAGAGGTATGCCGTCTTCGTCAAATTCGGTGTAAGTGCCGTCCTCGTTGGATATCAGCGAGTTACCCGGGCTGGTGGGAGTGGGAGTATTGGGTATCTCTTCGCTGGAAATTCCAGGAGGGTCCCCGCCGTTATCCCCGCCTGCGTCGATTGGATCTCGCGGATCGCCGGGATCATCAGTATCCCCCGGCTCCTCAGAGTCTTCAGGATTTTTTGGTGTGTCAGGCGGTTCAGTTCCCCCGCCGCCAGTAGAATGATGGTTACGGTTAATGTATTCTACCAACGTAGTTCCCAGCACGATTGCGCCTGCACTGTTCCGGTCAGTTGTAACCGTGACGTCTCTCGGGCTGGTTTCCACGTAGGATACAACAGTGGTGGTATAATCATCTTTCCCGTACAGCTCGGATATTTCATAAGTCATGCCCAGAGGGATATTGCCAACGATAATATACTGATCGTCAGACAGCTTAAAGGTTTTTGTGCCGACGATTTCTCCTTTATTGAGCTCGTGGTCCTTATAGATAAGAGGTTTGCTTGTTAATTCTAGGTCCCCCTGCGCATTTGTCTCATAAAAACTAATAGTAAACTCAAACTTTTGCGTGAGGTCAGCGCGGTTGCCGGTGATCTGTTTAGAGAGTTTCAGTTGCCCGATCTCATCATCTTTGAAATTCTCAACTGCAAACTTATTGGCTCCCGACTGGCTCATGCCGTTGATAGCGGTGTTCATCGCTTCTGCGTTCGCTTTGGTTACCGATACGGCATATTCTTTCCATGTCATCTCATATCCGCTCGGAGGAATGGTTTCTTCCAAAACATAGCTTCCTTCTGTCAAAGCACGCATCATCAGCTTGCCGTTTTCGTCAGTCCAGCCTGTGCGGACCCGCTGAGTTTTATCCGCGCTCCACAGTGTAAACTGCGCGGGTTTACCTTGTTCACCCCCTGCGATAACGTTTCCCGTAAAGCCGTCGATCTTGGTCAGCTCGAACCAGCCGGTCAGCCGAGCCACCGCGCTGGCGTTCGCGTAAGTGACCATATAGGTGTCGTCCACTTCTATTATAGTCGTTTCCTCATACATTAGCTCCGCTTTATTTTTCAGTTTCGTTTTCGCACCAGCGGTAATCACGGTAATATATTCCAATTGATAGCCGACGCCAGTGTCGGGGAAATCGAACCGCAACTGACGGGTTACATCGTCATAGGCAATGTAATCACTTCCACTGATAGGAACAGCGCCTACAAAGTAAGACCCGTCCCCACCCAGCGTGATAGGATACGCTTTCACGGTATCCGCTTCCAATTCTAGTCCCTCGGGCAGCTTATCGCGGATATAATGGCCGATTGCTCCCATTTGGTAAGGATTATACGTGACGGTCCATTTGATACGTACGTCGTCCGGCAGGATCTTACTGTTCTTGTCAAACACCACGCTTTCAACAAAAACATCTTGCGTGTCAGTCAGTTCTTTATTCCAAGCGGTAAATTTCACGGACGCCCTGTTAGAAAAAATATCACTTTGATTCTTGGTGAAGAACTCTTCAGCGCCCGTAAACCGGGCCTTGATATATACGTAGTAGGTTTTATTATCCAGCTTGGAAATATCGGCGATCTCAAATACGTAACTTGCGCCGCCCACTGGTTCGCGGCTGGACAGAAGGTCAGCAACAGCAACTCCGCTTTCATCATAAACAAAATACCTGCTGCCGTTTGCAAAGGCGGCCGGTTCCCAACCGCCGGGCAGAGTATCGCTCAGAGTGATCTTGGTTTCCGGAATTCCTTTAGCATCGCCGGCTGCGGTCAGATCAAGCTTGCTGGAGTTGAGGGTCAGCCTGAAGATGGCGGTCTTTTCGTCATAGTCGAAGATATTATCCTTTCCGTCAGCAATGGCGGCGTAGTATAAAGCGTTTTCATTCGCCCCGCGTTCAAGGGCCTCTTTCTTCAAGAATATTTTTTCTCTCGCTACTTTTCCCAATACGCCTCCCCATTTGTCGGCATCCACTTTGAGCCAGGCCTGGTTGTGAAAAACACTGGCGCCCGCGTTCAATAGCAGGGCCGGGTCGGTCACCTGAGTCTGAAATGTAATAGATACCGGGGCAGTTACATCAGTGACGTTTACAATGATCAAATAGGCAAGAACATTGCCGCCGCCGTCTGTCAGTTCCATTGAGGCGGCCGTGAAATTAGCGCCGGAACTCGGCAGTGTGCCGCTAACCAGCTTCTGATTCAGGCTCGGTAGATACTTACCATCATTATGCGATGTAATTCGGTTCCAAACAGCAGCACCGCCAACAACAGCAGCTTGCGAGGCAGGGTCGAATGAATTATAATCCGGAATGACCGATCCCGGAATGATCGCATCGTAAATCACGCCACTCTTTCCAGCAGCCTGTGAACGTGCGTTAGAGGACACCGTCCACTTGATGATACCCCGGCTTTCATCTTCCCATTTCCCATTTTTAGAGAAAACGCCAATCCAAGGTTCAAGTTTCTTTTCGGCCGTGCCTATTATGACATTGTCTTTTTCTATCTTGACTTTATTTGTATAACTCACATACTGATTCAGATAGATACTATTGGTGTTATCTGTAGTCCGAAGCCGGATATCAAACTTTTCTTTCAGATGATTAAACGCAATAGCGAGGACAGTGTTGCCAGAGCCATCGCTATTAACGCTAACTCCGGTAATTCCATGAGCACTGCGCCAGCTGGTGTCTGCGCCAAACAAATCATATATACTATCACCAAATTTAATGGTGCTGGCGTTCGTAGTCTGATCAAGGGTCAATCCCGCCGGGATGGTATCCGTAACTGTTACGTTAACGCCCGAGCCGAAATCCACGGAGTTAGGATTGCCGGTAACTGTCCATATGATAACACGCTCCGAAGGCACGGCCCAGTTTCCGTAAATCTCTCCGTTCTTGGCGATCCATCCCGGTTTGTACTGTAAAGTACTGGAAGCTGTCAGAACCGGAGCGCCACTTTCGGGGCGGGGGGTAAGGACAGCGGTGTTTTTTATGTTTGTGGAAGCGCTGGCGGCAAAGAGTATATTATCAGACAGCTTTGTCTTGAACTTAAACGTATAACTTCCCGCGGGTACATCCGAAGCCGCCGATGGGAAAGTGTACGTCAGTTTCTCGTTGTTAAAGCTGCCGCTCCCTCCAGCTTTACTATCAGAAATAAAGCTACCGTCGACATACGTTCCAACATCTTGCTGAGCAGTAGAGTCCAGCAAATCATCGGTCAGAACATAGCCGTTCAGAACACCGTCATTATTGCCGATCACTTCGATGGTCCATTCTATTTCTCCTGTATTATAGTTAATAGCACCGCTCTTTTTCAGTGTTACAGCGGCTTTCTCTGGAGTAGGCGGGGGCAGGAGAAGCTGGTACTCCTTATCCAGAATGGTGATGCTCACCGTATCGCTCCCAGAAGAACCATTCGCGCCGTTATATTTCAAAGTTACCTCGAAAGAGCCATATACGCTGATAAAGTCAGTGAAAATTTTCTCCGCGTTAGCGCCGTTAAAGTTGACGGTGGCAACCGCGCCTCCTAAGGCGCCGTTGTCGAAAGTAACAGCGCCGATATTAAACGAAGTTCCGTCAGTATCGACAAAGTTCATCGGCACCTGAACGGTGTCCTTAAACACAATTCCTGCGGGCATCTGGAATACGGCATAGTCGCCAGAGTTCACATAACTTCCGTTCGGAAGGCCTTCCGTTACCACAGGGATCCGGAAAACCACATTAATAGTAAAATCCTTTTTAGAATCAATATTTTGATCTTCGTAAATTTCCTGGCCATCTTGCGTCACCCAAGACTTCACTTCCTCAAGTAAACCAGTTACATCGGCAGAGCCTGACATGGGCGTCATTGACACCGGCGCCTTTGGTTCGCCTGCTTTAGACGCCGCAACCTCAAAGACCACGATTTTCCCTCCAACAGACAGGTTCAGCGTCTCGGAAGGCTCAAAGTCAGCCGAAACTAGAGCCCGGACGGACAGTTCAAAACTAGTTGTGATAGAAGGCTTCGCTGTGCCGGTCAGGACACTTTCACCTTCCGCGCCGTCACCCTCCGTATCTTCGTCTTCTGTGCCGCCGTTTTCGGGCGCTCCGGCATTTTCCTCATTTTCATCCGCCGCGAACGAATTCAGATATTCCGCTATTGCCGCCTGATTGACCTCAACTCTGTAAATATCTGTACCGTTTTTAGTCCCGGCAAAGATCATGGTATCGTTTATAAACAGCCGGGGCGCGCCCGAAGCCACTTCCGGATTGTCGATATTTACTTTCCCATCAAACAGCCCTGTAGGAACAAACAATTCTACCGGTTCAGCTTGCTCCGGATCTAGTTCATAGGCAAATTCTAGCACGGCAGTCTTCCCATTGGTCATAGTCAGAGGCTTTTCTTCCGTGGCGAAAACTCCGGGTACCAGCAGCATCGGCGCAAACATCAGCGCTATCAGCGCCAGGCAAAGATTCCATTGAAAGTAACCTCTCCTCCTCTTCTTAATTATTTCCCTTTTCAAGCCCAAATACATCATCTCCCTTTCATTAAGGTATTAAGTTATGGTACCAGATGATACCATATATTCCCATATATTACCATATGTATCTTCTGCTTTACAAGCAAAGTATGCAGTAAACTTTCCGACTGTTTTCCCCAAAAAACCAAAATTGCGGCTTATTTATGTTATATGGGAAAAAAAGAGAAATTTTACATTTTTAACTATGTAGTTTATACTCAAAAAAACTTATTTTATTCATGGAGGGTTTCTATCATATCCAGCAAAGCAAAAAAATGTTTTTCTCGTACCCTGATCGGTCTGAGTATTTGTATTCTGGTCACTATTTTGGTGACGGAAGGAATGGTCTATCCATGGCGGCATTTCTTTTCCGGCTTGGGAGTTACCCAAACACAAACCGTTGACGAGTTGCCCGAACCCGCTCCCCTTCCCGGGGAAATGCTGGTCAAGGATAATCCGCCGTCTGCTTCGCTAGAAGAAAAAGAAACTGGGGAGAACGCTGAAATTTTTATCAAACCCCCGTCTTTTACCTTTACCCGCCCTAAGTTGGCACTGGTCCAGTTAGGAACTATTAAAATTCCCAAGATTTCTTTGTCGGAAAACATTGTTTCCGGTACGGGAGATGAATTACACTATGGCGTCGGCCATATGCCTTTTTCCTCTCTGCCGGGCGAAACAGGGAACTGCGCGCTGGCCGCCCACAGAAATATAGTTTGGGCTCGCGCTTTCCGCCACCTGGATAAACTGGCCGAAGGGGATGAAATTACTATCAATTATGATTCTAAAGTTTTCACTTACACTGTATACTCTATTTTCACGGTCGAGCCTCATGAAAAATGGGTCCTGGGCCTTCAACCGGGAGAGACTCGCATGTTAACCTTGATTACCTGTACTCCCGTCCTTAACCCCACCCACCGGCTGATCGTCTGGGCAAGACTGAGGCAATGATCTTTCTTAACACCGGATAACCGCGCTATATTTATAATTACACTATAATTAATATGATTTATTCCCAGCCGGCGTTTGGAAAATTCTTTTACTGATTATTATATTCCCAGGCTTCGCGTTAACAGTTATTTACTTAATACAATCTCGTAGTTTGCCTTAGTCGTTCTCAGTGTGCAAAAGTCGTCAATAATGGGATTTATTTATTTTAAGCTTTGCATAATAACACATTAATT
>JAISDD010000194.1 GCA_031265005.1 Syntrophomonadaceae bacterium
GCGGCGTTAAACACTGCTTTTCCCCGCCAAAAATTTTTATTTATTTCCGCCCAGGAAGGGTATGGCTTGGAACAATTGGAAACAGCTATTGAAGCCAAAATATTGGGCGGACAAATCGAGGCGGACAGTTATGAAATAATGGTGAATATGAGGCAGCGGGAAGCTATCGTTAAAGCAATAAAGCATTTGAATGATTTTTTAGAAACGTGCAGGAAGATAACTTGGGACTGTTTAAGTATTGATATCGAAATGGCAGGATACGCATTAGGAGAAATAACCGGCAAGAGTTTAAAGGAAGAAGCTATTGACAGGATATTTAGTGAATTTTGCATAGGAAAATAAGGTCATTTGCTGCATTATGTTGATTTTATAAACGCTGAAAAAACAAATGAGCTGAAAGCATAAATTAAGGGATGGATTTTTTATAATGGCGATGACATACGACGCGGGGGCTTATGACGTAATTGTAATAGGAGCAGGACATGCTGGATGCGAAGCGGCCTTAGCTTCAGCCCGACTCGGTTGTCATACTTTATTAGTTACGCTTAATTTGGAGACGGTAGCCCAAATGCCGTGCAATCCCTCGATAGGAGGCCCGGCTAAAGCTCAGTTGGTACGGGAAGTAGATGCTTTGGGCGGCGAAAT
This sequence comes from Syntrophomonadaceae bacterium, assembly GCA_031265005.1. Classification (GTDB taxonomy): domain Bacteria; phylum Bacillota; class Syntrophomonadia; order Syntrophomonadales; family Syntrophomonadaceae; genus JAISDD01. The sequence goes on from JAISDD010000194.1 coordinate 646, forward strand.
GGGAGTAAATATAGATAAAACCAAAATTCAAATAAAAATGATTAATACCGGGAAAGGCCCGGCGGTGCAAGCGCTCAGAGCTCAGGCTGATAAATGGGAATACCATAAAGAAATGCTGGTCACTCTGCAAAAACAAGAGAAGTTATCGATTTTAATGGCGGAAGTAATGGAAATTTTGACAGAAAAAGAACAGGTCAAAGGGGTAGTTACCAAAACCGGAGCGAAAATTTTTTGTTCGGCGGTAGTTGTTACTTCAGGCACCTATCTGCAAAGCCGCATAATCATAGGAGACGTCGTTTTTGCCGGGGGGCCGGGTAATCAGCATATGGCTGCCGGATTATCGGATAATTTGAGAGCTTTGGGGCTGGAACTGGGGCGCTTTAAAACCGGGACCCCGCCGCGTATTGATAAAAAAACGATAGACGTGAGTAAAATGATTGAACAGCCGGGCGATGAGGAGCCTTGGAATTTTTCTTTTATAAGTCCTTGGGATACGCGGCCGCAATTATCGTGCTGGCTGGTACACAGCAATGAAAAAACGCACTCGATCGTAAGAGCTAATTTAGACCGGGCGCCCATGTTTACCGGAGTGATAAAGGGGAAAGGGCCGAGATATTGCCCTTCTTTTGAAGATAAAGTGGTGCGGTTTGCCGATAAAAAAAACCACCAATTATTTCTTGAACCGGAAGGCCGCCATACTGACGAGATGTATCTACAGGGCATGAACACTAGTTTGCCGGAAGACGTACAGATACAGGCGATAAGAAGTATTCCCGGATTGGAAAAAGCGCATATCATGAGAACCGGGTACGCGATAGAATACGACTATATATTACCGGCGCAGTTGCGGTTGAGTTTGGAAACGAAAGCTATTGCGGGATTGTTCAGCGCCGGACAGATAAATGGGACCTCAGGGTATGAAGAAGCGGCCGCGCAAGGGATAATAGCCGGGATCAACGCGGCGAGGAAAGTTTTAGGAAAAGAAACGTTAGTTTTAAAAAGAAATGAGGCTTTTATTGGAGTACTGATAGACGATTTGGTCAACAAAGAGCATGAAGAACCGTATCGTCTCTTGACCTCCCGCGCCGAATACCGCCTTTTGCTGCGGCAAGACAACGCTGATTTCAGGCTTACGCCGATAGGCCGCGAGGTGGGCTTGGTAAATGATGATCGCTGGAAAATATTTAGTGATAAACGGGATCAATTCGGCGCTATAAAGGAAAAAATGCGCCAAATGACCGTCACGCCCGCCGAGCTGGTGGTGGAAGAGATGCTGAAACGGAAAGGCAGCGCGCCGCTGAAGGACCGTATATCATATTGGGAGCTTTTAAAAAGACCGGAAATTAAAATCAGCGATTTAAGTAAGTTCGATATTTGGGATACCGGCGACAAAGCCGTGCTTGAGCAAATAGAAATACAATCCAAATACGAAGGATATTTAAATAAACAGCAAGAACAAGTTAAAAGAAACGCTAAATTAGAAAATAAGACCATACCGCAGGACCTGGATTACCAGGAAGTCTATGGATTATCCAATGAAGCCCGCCAAAGCCTGAGCAAAGTCAGGCCGCAATCCATCGGGCAAGCGGCGCGTATTTCAGGCGTGAGCCCGGCTGATATAAATATATTGTTGATTACTTTGGAAAAAATGCGAAGGAATAAAAATGGATAATAAAATCGCCGTTTTTAAAGAATTGCTGCTTAGAGAAAACCAGAAGCATAATTTAGTTAGCCGGGCTACGATCGCAACTGATTTGGATGAACACATTGAGGATAGCAAAAAGCTATTGACCGTAATAGAATTAAAAGGCAAAAAAGTGGTGGATATTGGCAGCGGAGCCGGATTTCCGGGGTTAATTTTAGCTATTTGCGTACCTGAGGCTGAATTTACTTTGCTGGAATCTGATCAGAAAAAGAGCGGCTTTTTGGCCGAAGCCGCGGAAACTTTGCAGCTTGAAAATACCTCGGTAAATAATGAACGGGCGGAAACAGCAGGGCGCCGCCAGCGCGCTCGGTTTGACGTCGGGGTCGCCAGAGCGGTGGCGAAAGCGCAAGTTTTACTGGAATATGGACTGCCTTTAATAAAAAACCGAGGCCGTCTGATTCTTTGGAAAGGGGTCAATTATCAGGAAGAGTTATGGCAGGCCCAAAAGGCGCTGACTATTTTAGGGGGGCGATTAAGCGCCGAGCATAAATATTTTACAACGGGCAAAAAAGAAAGAGTATTGCTGGAATTCGAAAAAATCGCCCAAACTCCGGATAATTATCCCCGCCGCGTAGGTATTCCCGCGAAAAGGCCGCTGTGAAAAAGTATTTTCCGGCTTAGTTAAATATAATGAGCTATAATAAAAGGGATTTTAAAAAATAAACCTAATAAATACTGTAAGTTTATAATTTAATAAAATTATGCGGCGAACTAATGATGTCAGCGCGGGGATTGTTAATGAAAAGAGGGTCTTGAGTGGGGAAAGTAATTGCTATAACTAATCAAAAAGGCGGAGTGGGCAAAACCACAACGGCGATAAATTTATCCGCGGCGTTGGCTATGAAGGGCGAAAAAGTGCTGTTGGTCGATACCGACCCGCAAGGCAATGCCAGCAGCGGAGTAGGCTTCAACCGCAAAAAAAGCAAAAAAACGCTGTACCATTTATTGATTATGGGAGACGACCCTCAGGAAATAATTTGGAGGACGGGGATTGATAACCTGGAACTGCTTCCTTCCAATATCGATTTGGCCGGCGCCGAAATAGAATTATCTTCGATGCCGATGCGGGAAAATATCCTGCATACTGCTTTAGCGCCTATAGTTGATAAATATGATTTTATATTTATTGACTGCCCCCCCTCGCTGGGACTGCTTACATTGAACGCGCTGACGGCGGCCCGGTCGGTTATTATCCCGCTCCAATGCGAGTATTACGCTTTGGAAGGGCTGAGTTTATTAATAGATACCATAAAAATTGTCAAGCAAAGATTTAATAAAGAGCTGAAAATAGAAGGAATAGTGCTGACTATGTTTGACGGCAGGACCAATTTGGCTATTCAAGTAGTCGATGAAGTGAAACGGTATTTTTACCGAGAGGTTTACCGGACGATCATTCCCAGAAGCGTAAGATTAAGCGAAGCTCCCAGCCATGGAAAGCCCATAAGCGTTTATGACCCGCGCTCGCGGGGAGCGATAGTTTATCAGGACTTAGCGTCGGAGGTGTTAGAACGTGTTCAATAATATGAGAGGGTTAGGCCGGGGTTTAGAAGCGCTGTTATCGTCAGAGAATAGTTATGAACGGCAAATTACGGTGGTGAGCGTCGATGAAATCGTTCCCCGCGCGGATCAGCCGCGCACGTCTTTTGAACCAGAGCCGTTAGAGGAATTAGCGGCTTCTATAAAAGAACATGGCCTGATTCAGCCGATATTGGTACGGCCTAAGGGCGACCGTTACGAAATAATCGCCGGAGAACGAAGATGGCGGGCGGCTAAATTAGCCGGGGTAAACGAGCTCCCGGCAGTAGTATTGGCCATGGACGACACCAAAGCAGCGGAAGTATCTTTGATCGAAAATTTACAGAGAGAAGACCTCAACGTGCTGGAAGAAGCCAGGGCCTATAAACAAGTTATGGAAAAATTCCATTACACGCAGGAACTTTTGGCGGAGCGCGTCGGCAAAAGCCGCAGCTATGTGGCCAACATCCTGAGGATTTTGACTTTGCCGGAAGAAATTCAAAAATTGGTGGAGGCGAAACAGATAAGCGCCGGACATGCCAGGACGCTATTAGCTTTACCGCGAGCGGAACAGCTCAAAGCCGCGGAACGGATCACTAAAAACAAGCTATCGGTCCGTGATTTGGAGAATTTAGTCAAAAAGAGCAAAGAAAGAAAAAGCCGTACGCCAAAAAAACCGGTGGATGAATACATAAATTTACAAGAAAGCATGGAAAATTATTTTTCCGCTAAAGTAAGGATTATGCCCGGCAAAACCGGCGGCAAAGTGGAAATAAGTTATTATAATGACGAAGATTTAGAAAGGATTGCGGAAATTTTAGGGATCGATATGGAGTAACTCCTTCCAACAGAGTAAAAAATATTCGCCGCGGCTTCTGGAATATCCGGCGGGCGCAGCGCCCGTCACGCTGTTTTTCCCCGCGCCCTAAACCATCCGCGCCTGACTTCATTACCCCAATAAATGGACCATAACATCCCCATCAAAGACCTTCCTGCCGGAAATTCGCTTTTATACTATTCTCTATGTCCAGTAGCGGGAAAAAAAGACCTGAATAGACATGTCTTTACAAATTAGCCCATATTTTATTATAATTGCTATAATGCTAGGAACGGAGTGATAAGATAAGATTGGTATTTTAAGGAGGACGAATTGTTTATGAAGAAAGTAAAGAAAATAGGGACCCTGCTGCTCGCGGCCGTTTGGCTGCTGATACTGTTGTCTCCCGCGGCGCTGGCGGACGCCGATACGAATACTTATACCGTCGTACTGCAATATAACGACAATGTGCAATTGCGCTATCTGCACAGTGAAGGTATTGACGAATGGTGGACGACCACCGGCGACGTCCCGCTGGGCGGAGCGAGGCTGAACGGAGACCTTGTCATCCCGCAGCTTTACTGCGTGGACGCGCAGGTACCGTTCCACTCTTATGTAGACGATATGGGCGGTTCCACCACTTATCCGGGCGGGCGGACTACGGATACGGTTCCCGATTATGTGGCGGTCTCTCCGAATGAAATGCCCCTCGTCCTGCACGGACACTGGAACGAATTATCATGGCTGGTAATGAACGGCTATTCTGATGATTATAATGACAATTCCGATAACGACAGCCTCGCTGATCTGAATACGAGCTATCCAACCCTGAGCGATACTATCGGCTCTTTGACGCCTATCACAAAAGACGTGGCCGTCATGGCGACGAAAGCCGCCGTCTGGCATTATACCAACCCGGACGTGGCTTTTGTCAGCACCAATTTTCTGGACAGAAGCAACGGCAACCCCAACAGTGCCAATGGGATCAAGCACCGTCAGTTTGTCGCGCTGATGAAGGCGCTGGTCGCGGATGCGGATGCGTATGCCGCGAATCCCAATATTCCTTTGTACGGACCGTCGCTGGAAATCAATATAGATAACTCCGTGGCTACCACTGATATTATGACGGACCCAGGATTTACTTTCTACGGCCCTTATTCTATCACCAGCAACGTGCCCGGCACAGAAAAAGCCTTTTTGGAAACAACTGCTCCGGGCAGCAGCGGTATTGGCTTTTATTCGGCTCCCGGAACTGGAATTACCAACATTATCTCCGGAGACTTGCAGAGATATGGCGAAGAAAGTAGTGATAGAGGACCTGGCGTTGACATAGGCGAGGACTTTTATATTAAGGCGCCAAACTCTGTTTCCCTTGATAATGTAAATATCACAGCCTTCACGCGCGCGACGGTGAGCGGCGTTCCCATGCCCATCGTACTCGTGCATCAGGAAGCTGACGGTGAGCAGGACTGGGAGGCCATACAAGCCTTCATCGGCTTGACGACGAACGGAAACGCCACGGCTTACGCTTCCGCCGTTCTGCCGATCGACAGCGGGTCAAGCGTCAGCGGAACTATTACCGTCAGAAAAACTCCCGGCGCTGGACCGGGGCCGTTTTATTTTCGCCTGACGGACAGCCACGGAAAACCGGTTGATTTGGGCGGGACGAATATTAATCCCTTACAGATGCCGAATGGATCGGGAGAAGATGGGATTTTTGTGCTGAGTGACGTAGACAACAGCGCCGCCATCGGGTTGCTCCCCGTTGGAGATTACGTAGTCACGGAGCTGCGAAACGGCGACACTTCCACCGCATCGTACAATATCAATGGTGGGCCGGAGATTAACAGCCGCGTCATGCAGGACCCAATACAGGTTAATGATATTAATGGAGTGATATTGCCAATAACGATCGCTTATACGAACCACGCCCCCGCGCCCTCTATCACCCTCCAAAAGCAAGGCGGAGCGAGCGGAACTCAAAACCTGGCGAACGCTGTGTTCCGCCTGACTAAAGACGGCGGCAGCGGCTATGATTATGATTCTGGAAATATCAATACCAATATAAACGGAGAGATCGCGTTCCCCGCGCTGCCGGCTTATCCGAAAACGGAGGGAATTTATACGCTGACGGAGGTTACCGCTCCCACGAACCACAACGCGCTTTCCGGGCCGGTCGCCATCGACGTCGCTGACAACGGAACGGTTATCGAGCTTACGCCGGTTGCGGGCGTCACCGCAATAGGAGCAGGGACGGCTTCTTTGGCGATTACAGTCGTCGACGTCTATAATCCTCCCAGTCCGGGTCCGGATAGTCCGGGCGGAGAGGAGCCGAATATACCTAAGACGCCGGATACCCCCTCTATCACCCTCCAAAAGCAAGGCGGAGCGAGCGGAACTCAAAACCTGGCGAACGCCGTGTTCCGCCTGACTAAAAACGGCGGCGGCTATGATTCCGGAGAGATCAGTACCAATGTAAACGGGAAAATCGCGTTTCCCGCGCTGCCAGCTTATCCGAATACTGAGGGAATTTATACGCTGACGGAAGTTTCCGCCCCCGCGAACCACAACAAGCTTTCCGGGCCGGTCGCCATCGAGGTCGCTGGCGACGGGACGGTCAGCGGTTATACGCCGAGTGCGGGCGATGCAGGGCGCGTTGACGAGACAGGAACAGAGACGGCTTTTGTGATTAGAATCGTCGACGTCTACAATCCTCCCAGTCCGGATACCCCGGTAATACCCGATACGCCAACGGATACTCCGAATATACCTGATACTCCGAGTACACCAGATACTCCGAATACGCCGGACGGAAACACTCCAGATACGCCGGGGGGGGGTATCCCGGACGAGAACACCCTGGGAACGCTGGATATATCCCGGGACGGGCAGCAGGGAGCAACTAACCGCGATATGCCGCAGACAGGCGGCGGCGCTGACTTGACGCTGTGGATAGCGCTTTTGGGCCTGGCTGTAAGCTGCGCCGCGGGAGCTTTTTTCTGGCGCGCGAAATGGCGGCGCGCGGGGAAATGGTAAATTTCACTCCTTCTCCGTGGGGCGGGCGTATACGTCTGCCCCGGCTGTTTTTCACGGTAACGCTGGGGCTGTGTCTCGCGGCGGCGGTCACGGCAGGGTGGAATATTTTTGCCATTCAGACCGGCTATTCTGTCTCACGGGCGGAATATGAGGCCCTGCAAGCCAAATACGCGCCCATTGCTGAAGGCGCGCCGGCCGAAACAGCGGCGGATTTGGCTCTGACCAACGTCAACCCGGATTATATCGGCTGGCTTTGTATAAAGGACTCTTCGATGGACTACCCTGTGGTACAGGGGCAGGATAATGAAAAGTATCTTTCCGTCACCTTCATGGGCGAAAATGGGAGAGCCGGCGCTATCTTTATGGATTACCGCTGTGAGGGCGGCTTTGACAGCCCTTACGCCGTCGTGTACGGCCACAACGCTGGAGACGGTACGATGTTCGCGGAACTCAACCGTTACGCTGAACCGGCTTGGCGGGAAGAACACCCGGACATAACCGTGACCGTGCCGTCCGGCGCGGAGTTGAGTTACCGCGTCTTTTCGGTACAGGACACAGATGTGGGAGACGCGGCTTATCAGTTGGATTTTGCGGATAGGCCAGCCGTTGAAGAGCATTTTGCCCGGTTGGGCGCGCAGAGGGGAACGAAGATCCTCACTCTTTCCACTTGCGCGGACAGCGGCGGCAAAAACGCCCGCCTGCTGGTTCACGCGGCGCGGGTGGATTGACGGAAGAGAGCGGCTATAATACTGATCCGCTCCTTGGAGTGAGTCATTCGCTCCTTGGAACAAGCCGTTCGCTCCAAGGAACGAGTCACTCGTACCAAGATACAAGCCACTCGTACCAAGATACAAGTCATTCGTGCCAAGGAACGAGCCACTCGCGCCAAGGAACAAGTCATTCGTGCCAAGGAACGAGCCACTCGCGCCAAGATACAAGTCATTCGTGCCAAGGAACAAGCCACTCGTACCAGGGAACAAGCCATTCGCGCCAAGATACATACATTTTCTTCCCTAGCCGCTCCGCCCCCGCTCCTCGAGGACAGGCCGGAATCCATATCCCTTATTCCAACCAATCTTGTGACCTAAAAGGTTATCTTGTGACCTAAAAGGTTATAATTCCGCGTATATAAATCCCGCCATTCAGGATTAAACTGGTTGATAACATTTATCTTATCTTGTAACCTTTAGGTTATACACCCGCCGCCATCCTTTTATCTGCTTTTCACGCGTTATCTCGCCTGTGCCCTGCAAGGGTATCACCGTTTCAATATTTCCGCAATCCTCATCGTAAACCAAATCATTCCTATGTTCGCACAATCGCCGGAGTAAATCAGATGTTACGCCGACATACAAAGTACCGTTAAATTTGCTGGCTAAAATATATACAATATCCGGTTTTCATAGTGTTTCAACCTCTTTTGGATTCCGGGACAAGCCCGGAATGACCAACTGTTAGATTAAGTGACTTATTTACCTGGAACGCAAGCAGAAAACAACTTGCCCAACACTTCCGTCATTTGCCTGCGGCCCACCTGTATACTGACCCCGTCACCGCCTTGAATTCAGCTTCTTTGTAATTTTTGATTATTTCATTTCTCTGTTAGATCATTACTCTAATTTTGTTACAAATCTATTAACGGAATGGCGCAGCGGCGCCGAGTGTAAAACCGCTGTACAGGCCCCCGTTGTTTTTTGTCAGCATCCTTCAATAATTATTTGTGTATATAGATATCCCCTGCTATAATATAAACGTTGCCTGTAAATGGAACTGAAACACTGTTTGGCAATATGGGAGGAAGTATTTATTATGGATAAACAAAAAATAAGAAATATAGCGATTGTTGCCCATGTGGATCATGGAAAAACGACATTGGTGGATAAATTATTGCGCTCCAGCAGTTATTTTCGGCAGAATCAAATCTTGCCGGACCGGGTCATGGATAACAATGACCTGGAGAAAGAAAGGGGCATCACCATTCTTTCGAAAAATACCAGCATAGAGTATGAAGGAGTAAAAATAAATATAGTTGATACGCCTGGACATGCAGATTTTGGGGGAGAAGTTGAGCGCATAGTGCAAATGGTGGACGGGGTTTTGTTATTGGTGGACGCTTTCGAGGGAGCGATGCCGCAAACGCGCTTTGTGCTGAAAAAAGCTTTGAACGCCGGCCTCAGAGCGCTGGTGGTGATAAATAAAATCGACCGCGAGGGAGCCAGGCCGCGGGAAGTGGCGGATATGGTATTAGACCTTTTCATTGATCTGGAAGCGGCGGAAGAACAATTGGATTTTCCCGTCATATATACGTCAGCCAAAGCAGGTTATGCTAAAAAAAATCTTGATGATGATTCCCAGGACATGAAACCTTTATTGGATATGATCATAGAGCAGATACCGGCGCCTGACGGCTCGGAGGAAGAGCCGTTTCAACTGGTTATTTCTTCGATCGATTATGATAATTATGTGGGGAGGATTGGAATAGGGAAAATCAAACGCGGCAAAGTGGAAAAAGGGCAGGAAATAGTAGTTTGTAATAATGAGGGCATGGCGAAATCCGTTAAATTGAATACGCTTTATAATTATGACGGATTGAAAAGAGTGGAGATCAATCAGGGGACAGTGGGCGAAATAGTGGCTATATCAGGCGTAGAAGATATTAATATAGGAGATACGCTGTGTTCGCCTGATTGTGTGGAAGCGCTGCCGTTTATACCCATTGACGAGCCGACCCTTTTCATTAATTTCAGCGTCAACGACAGCCCTATGGCTGGACTGGAAGGCAGTTATATAACCAGCCGCCATCTGCGTGAACGCCTGCAAAGGGAACTGCTGTCGAATGTGGCTTTGCAGGTGGAAGAAATAACCCCGGATTGTTTTAAAGTGGCGGGGCGGGGGGAACTGCACCTGTCGATATTGATAGAATCGATGCGCAGGGAAGGATATGAATTCGCGGTTACCCGTCCGGAAGTTATTTTCAAGAATATCGACGGAGTGCTCAACGAACCGATCGAGAGGCTGACGGTAGAAGTCCCTGACGAATATGTGGGCGCGGTTATTGAAAGCGTCGGGAGACGCAAGGGCGAATTGGAGAACATGAGGAATAATCAGCATAACGTTACAAAAATGGATTTTTTGATCCCTACCCGGGGGTTGGTAGGCTTACAGTCGGAATTTCTTACGGAAACTCATGGAAACGGGATAATGAGTTATAATTTTTTCGCTTACGCGCCTTATAAAGGCCCTATAAATACCAGGGAGCGAGGGTCTTTGATCGCGTCGGAAGATGGCGCTGCGGTGGCGTATGGGTTGTACAACGCGCAAGAGAGAGGGCATTTATTTATTGAACCGGGGACCAAGGTTTATGCGGGAATGATAGTGGGAGAAAACGCGCGCGCCACGGATATCACCATAAATGTTTGCAAGAAGAAACAGTTGACCAATACTCGGGCATCGGGCTCGGATGAAGCTTTGAGGCTGACGCCTCCAACCGTCATGAGTTTAGAAAAATGTCTGGAATTCATAAAAGAGGACGAATTGCTGGAAGTTACCCCTACTTCGTTAAGACTGCGAAAAATGATTTTGGATAAAACGCAACGGGAAAGGTCACAGCGCAGAAAAGATTCGGCCTCCTGAGAAAAAACGCAACATCCCCTTGCGCGCTGCTGGTTGGTATTGTTTGTAATGGAACAGTGCGTGTGGGGATGGAAGTAGTTTTTCGCAACAAACTCAGTTTAATTTTTCATAAAAAACCGTTTCAGATAAAGGTTTGCGCTGAGTACTGTGCCGCTCATCTGAGGGCGCGGGGCTGTCAGAATATCCTATTAGCAAAATGTTGACCGGGATAATGTGATCTGGAAGCTGAAACTCTTTTGCTAATATTTTGGTGTCAAAAAATCCCATCCATACGCTGCCTAAACCTAATTCTGCCGCTTGCATCATCATATGTACGGTTACGATGCTGGTATCTATATCAAGGGAATTTTTATTATCCAATGATCTCACCCAAGCTTCGCTTTGATCGCCGCATACGATTAATATTACAGGAGCGTCGAAAGTTTTGACGGCTTTAGCTGCTTTATCGAGGCCGGGTTTTTCCTGAATGACCAATATACGCTGCGGCTGGCGGTTAGCCGCGGTGGGCGCGACTCGCCCAGCTTCCAATATTTTCAGCAGTTTTTCTTTTTCCACCGGCTGTTGTTTATATTTACGCACTGAATGACGTTTTTTTGCTAATGCTAAAAAATCCATAATTTTCATCTCCTTATCAGTAAATTGTATTATATTTTACCAATATGATACAATACAAAGCAAAATAAAATGTAATTTTTATACGATAAATAAACAAATATGATTTTTAACGTTGCTGCTGATTAATGAACGAAGGCGGGTTGATTTCATAACTCATAGATATAAAGAATAAAATTTATTTACAAATAATCGTTATTAAAGTATAATAGTTATAAATTAGTAATGATTATAAAATAAATAAAAACTAGAAAATGGAGGGTATGAAAATGAAAAAATGGGTTTGCAGTGTTTGTGGGTATACGCTTGAAGGAAATGAGCCGCCGGATAATTGTCCTCAGTGTAAAGCCGCCAAAGACAAATTTGTAACAGCGGTGGAAGGAAAAAGAGACTGGGCCGACCAGCATGTGGTTGGAGTTGCTAAAGGAGTCGACCCTAAGATCATCGAAGGATTAAGGAGCAATTTCAACGGCGAATGTACTGAAGTCGGCATGTATTTAGCTATGAGCAGAGTAGCTGACAGGGAAGGATATCCTGAAGTTGCGGAAGCTTATAAACGCATTGCTTTTGAAGAAGCTGAACATGCCGCTAAATTTGCTGAGTTATTAGGAGAAGTAGTCAGCGCTTCAACAGCGACTAATTTACAGCTGAGAATTGACGCTGAATATGGAGCGACGCAAGGCAAGAAAGATCTGGCTACTTTAGCTAAACAATTGAATCTGGACGCTATACATGATACAGTGCATGAAATGTGTAAAGATGAAGCCCGTCACGGTTGCGCGTTTGAAGGGTTATACAACCGCTATTTCAAAAAATAAATATAAAATTTAAGATTAGATACCGGCGGCAGAGCAGTGTAAACTTCTACTGGCCGCCGTTATTTTTGTTGTCTGCGATATAATTCCATATCTTGAGCGTCTTTTATTTCCAAACCGCGCTCCCCGGCTAAAAATTCCAAATGATGGGTTAGTTCATGCCAGAGAATGTCAGTTAGTTTTTCTTTAAACTGCTCTTTATTCAAATATCCGTATACTTTGTTTATAGAACCGAAATAAAAGACGATGTATTTCCCCATCTGCCAATTGGCGTGGTATTCGCCTAAAACGAACAAGTCTTGGTTTTTGCTTTCAGGATGGATTTTGGTATCAGGCAATAGCAGCACGCCTCCGTTTAAATCGGAATAGACTCTGCTAGGTAAACTATCTACGATTTCATCCAGCATAATACCGACTTCGTCAATGGTAAACAAACCCTTTCCCCCTAACTAGTTGCTGCGGTAAGTTTCAGTAAATGTTTCTCCTGGCGCTATAGAGCGAGCGGCGGAAAATAGTATAAATTTATAAAACTGCTGCCTACAATAAAAGTGTATCGTTTTTTTACTGCCAACGATACACTTTTATTTTTAATTTAATTATTAATTAGCCGAAGCCATTACATTCCGCGCCGTTATTTTGTAGTGTCTTTGATAATGCGCGGAGTAAGCATCTGATGGAAAGGGCAAATGGAAGTAGGATTCTGATAAACGCAGCCGGCGAAAGCTTTCATGTAGTTACGGATTTCGTTCATGTTGACGATTTCGTCAACCAAGCCTAGTTTGGCGCAGTAAGCGGG